>JBBSXH010000150.1:0-13443 GCA_038045865.1 Nanobdellota archaeon | reverse complement strand
CAGAGGTTTCTGGTACAAAGTTATCAAAAATTTCACAATTCATGAAAAAAATGCTTGATTGCTGCAAAGAGTAAAATGAACACAGAAAATATGCTAACTGATATTGAAAAAGAAAGCAAGGAAATAAATAAATGGAGGAACAAAAAAGTATCTGAAAGAGATTATTTAATTGCAATAATTATAATAAGTTCAATTGCTGTTCTCTTTTTTGTTTATGTAAATTTTATGCCTAAAACTATATTTAATTCTCAAAATAAAATTTCTGTTGAAATTACTGAAATAACTGTGAATAGCTGTGAAGATTGTTTTAATGTAACTGGATTGGCAGATAGTTTAATAAAAGATAATCTAAAAGTTAAATCAAGAAAAAGTTTTAATTATTATTCTAAAGAAGGCAGAGAATTGATTGATAAATATAATCTTAAACAAATTCCATCCTTGATTATAACCTCAAATAAATTAAAAGAAATTCAGGGGTTAGAGGGAGTTTTTTCAATTGATGGTAAAAAAGCAATTTTTGATAAAGCAGTTCCTTATATTGATTTAGTTTCAGGGGATGTTAAAGGGCTGGTAAATGTAATTGAAATACAGGATTCAAGCTGTGGAGATTGCATGCCTTTGTCAAATATTCAAAATAGTCTGAAACAAGCTGGAATTAAGATTAAGAACTATGAAATAATTAATTCTGTTTCTGAAAATGGAAAGAATTTAATTCAAGAAAATGATTTAAAATTTACTCCAAGTTTATTGATAAGCAAAGATATTCAGGATTATTGGTGGATTTTTCCAAAAATAGAAAATGCTTTTATTGAAAAAGAAAATTATTATTTGCTTAACCTGCAACTTCCTCCTTACAAAGAGATTTCTAGTGGAAAAATAAAAGGCATGGTTGATTTAACTTATATTACTGATAAAAGTTGCAGTGATTGTTTTGATATTACTGAATTAAAAGGTTCATTTCAGGGATTAGGGATTTTTATTAATAGTGAAAAATATATGGATGTGTCTGCTGGTGATGGAAAAGAAATAATTGTCAAATATAATATAACTAAAGTTCCAACAATAATTCTCTCAAAAGAAATTTCTGATTATGAAACACTTAACAAACAATTAAGGCAAATTGGAACTTTTGAAAAAGATGGAAATTTTGTATTTAGAAGTTTAGAACAATTAAATATTAAATATAAAGAATTAAAATGAATAAAAAATTGAAAGGAGGTAAAAGATAAAATGGATACAACAACTATTGTAATAATAGTAATCTTATTGATTGCTTTAGGGATTTTTGTAGGCACACAGATAAGTAGCAATGGAACTGGAAAAGTAATAAGTAGCAGTTCTTCTTCTTACCCAAGCCAATATGGTGGCGGTGGATGTGGAAGATAATTGAGATTATATAATTTGTAGAAATTCATATAAATTGTTTAATAATAGCAAAAGAATTAAAAAATACAGAATGGAATTTAAATGTGAAGCATGCAATAGAAATTTTGAAACTAAAGAGAGTTTAGACCAGCATAATTTTATGAAGCATACTTCACAAAAAAGCGAGAGCAAAAAAATAAATTTTAAAAAATATTTTATTATTATTGCAGTAATTATAATAGTAGTCCTTATTGTTCTTTCTATTTTAAATTATGCAAAAAAACCTGGGCAGTATGATGAATTTGCAAAATGTCTTAAAGAAAAAGGAGCAGTAATTTATGGAAATGATTATTGTTCATATACCACTAAGCAACTGGGATTTTTTGGAAAATCTCAAAAATTATTAAATTATGTTAAATGTATAGATAATGAAGAATTATGCAATAGCAAGGGTGTTGATATAACACCTACATGGGAGATAAATGAAAAAATATATTCTGGTGTTCAAACATTTGAAGCATTAGCTGCTTATAGCGGGTGTAAACTTTAATGAATAAAAAATTAAAAATAAATTTAAAAGCAAAAAAATAACAGAAAAAATGAAAGAAATAAATATAAAGCCGATTGGTTATGCAAGAAATAATGTGAAGGAGCCAAGATTTGGTAACTTTGTAAATGAAGTTTCTGAAATTATACTTGACAAAAAGTTCAGTGAGGCCTTGGAGGTTATTGGTAGTTATTCACATATTATTGTTGTGTACTGGATGGATAAAGTAAAAGATTATGTGATAAAACACCAGCCTCAAGGAAACCCTAATGTTCCTGAAGTTGGAATTTTTGCATGTCGCTGTCCAAGAAGACCAAATCCAATTGCAATAACAACAGTTAAGTTAATAAAACATGAAGGAAACAAGTTGATAGTTGAAGGTCTAGATATTCTTGATAACACTCCAATAATTGACATAAAACCTTACTGGCCACAATATGACAAAGTCATAAATGAAAAAGTTCCTTCGTGGGTTAATAATCTGGAATTTTAAAAAATAATAATAAAAGTGAAATGAAATTTAAATTAAAAATAACAGGAGGTAAATTTTAAAAAATGGATAAAGAAACAATTATAGTAATTGTAGTTGCTGCTCTTGTTTTATTTGCAGTTCTGTTTGCAACAGGAATAATTAAAATCAATTTAAGTGGTAAAGCTGTTGCTGTAGACAGTTCTGGAAAGTTAAATACAGCTGGCTGGACAGAAAATGAAAAGATGAACTATGAAATGCATGGAACAGTTCCTGCAAGACTTCAAGGAAAAGTAAGTGCACCTGCATCAGGCGGATCAGGTATGGTTGGAGGCTGTTAGTTTAAATAAATTATTTTTATTTTTTAATCTATTAGAAAGATATGATGGGAAATCAAAATGGTAAAAATATCTTTAGGCATCAGAGGCATGCATTGTGAAAGTTGTGCAAAATTAATAGAGAATGAAATGGAAAATAAGGTTAAAAAAATCAAAGTTAATTTTGCTAATAAAAAAGCTGAAATTGAATTTGATGAAGAAAATATAGGCGAAGCTGAAATTAAAGACAAAATAACAAAATTAGGATATAAAGTAAAATGAATTTAAAATTTAGAATTGCAAGGAATGTTATTATAGCAGTTTTAATAGTCGCAGCGATAAACTTTCTTGTACTTTATTTTCTGAATTTTCCGCAAATGGCTTTGTTGCAGATAAAAAAATACTGGTTCTTGCTTGCATTGCTTATTTCTGGATTTGGAGTTCAAATTGGTTTATATACTTATATTAAACATAAAGCTTTAGTTTGTTCTGTTAGCACAATGGCTTCAGGAGGAGTTTCAGGAATAAGCATGCTTTTATGCTGTTCACATTATCTTGTAAATTTTCTGCCTTTTATAAGTTTAGCATTTGCTAATGTGCTTTTAAAATATACTCCTTATATTTTATTGTTTGGAATAATTTCAAATGCATTTGGAATAATCTTTATGACTTTAAAATCTCAGAAATTAAAAATTTCTGATGACTCTCAGAATTCAAAAAAAATTCTGAAGTTGAAAATAACAAGAGGTAAAAAATATGGATAAAGAAACAATTATAATAATTGCAGTAATTGCTCTTGTCCTGCTTGCAGTTTTAGTTGCAACAGGAATAGTCAGTTTTAATATAGGAAACAAATCTGGAAATGCTAATGCTGAAGGAAGCTCTGGAAACATGCCAGAAGAGTGCAAGCAACCTGCAGGACAAGATTTAACTTCATGGAAAGAACATTTAGGACATCATGAGAATACTAAATACTGTTTGGATTATTATAAGTAAATTAAAATAAATATGTCCTAAATATATAATATAACTGATAATCAATAATGTTACAATTTAAACGCTTGAACAAAAGAAGATTAAGTTGATAAGTTTATATGTTATCAGAAAGCCCATGACTTTAGTCATAGGAAAATGTTACATTTAATTAAATAAAGCGAGATTTTTAAATCATGCCTGAAGAAATAAAAGAAAAAGCAAAAGAGATTCACCTAAAAGCAGATGAAAAATGTAGTATTTGTACTTGTGGAAAAAGTAAAAGTCTGCCTTATTGCGACAATGAGCATAGAAAACTTAATGAAGAAAAAGGTACAAATTATAAATCCCTAAAAATAATTTCTAAACAAGACACAGATATTTTTGTTTATTCTCAAGTTTGGGAGGAAAATAAACAGGGATAATTAAACTAAAGTTAAAAGAAAACTTGTGTTTTCAATTGCTTTTAATGAATGAACAGCATTTTCTTTCATATGTATTAAAACCCCTTGTTTCATAACTATGTCTTTTCCTTCTAAATTAAATATACCACTGCCTTCAACAACATAAATTGTTCCTGATTTTGTTGAAGTATGTTCTGTTATATCAGTATCTTTTGCCATGCAAAAAAGAGTAACATTTAATTTTTTATCTTTAATTATAACTTTACTTAAAACTCCTTCTTCAGGATATTCTATCATTTCTTTGGTATTTTTGTTCATTTTATTGTTTTTCTCCTTGAATTGTTATAATGGTTTGTCTTAGAGGAATTGTTTTTCCTGAATTTTTTATTGCTTGTTCGGTTATTTTCTGCAACCCAAAACAGCAAGGAACTTCCATATTCACAATACTTATTGATTTTATATTATTGAATTTTAAAATTTCAGTTAACTTTTGTTCATAAAATTCAACATCATCTAATTTAGGGCAACCTATAATCAAAGCTTTATTTTTTAAAAAATCAGAATGAAAATTTGCATAAGCAAATGGAACACAATCTGCAGCTAATAATAAATCTGCATTTTTAAAATAAGTGGCATTTACAGGAACAAGATTTAATTGAACTGGCCATTGTCTTAGTTCTGATTTTTGTTTCATATTTATATTCTGCTTTCCCTCTATCTTTTCGCCTCTAAAATCCATCATTCTAGAGCCAGGGCAAGAATGAAATACTGGGGTTTTAATATTTTCATTTAAATTTAGTTTTATATTATTTTCTTTTAAGTAATCTTTTGCTTGTTTTAAATATTCTTCTTCTCCATGTTCTTTTAAATGCTCTAAATGTGCTTTTATTGTATTTTTTCCTTGTTTAACTATGTTTTCCATAACTTTTCTTTCATTATATTTTTCAGCTTTTCTTTCTTCTATTTTTATTGCATCTTTTGGACAATATTTTATGCATGCACCTAAACCATCGCAAAACAAATCGCTAATAAGTCTTACTTTTCCATCTATAATCTGTAGAGCACCTTCTGGGCAGTTAGGAATACATAAACCACATCCATCACATTTTTCCTCGTCTATTTTAATAATTTTTCTTTTTTCCATTTTATTGTTTTATTTTTTCTATTTTAAAGATTTAACAAAAGTTAAATATTTTTCTTTATCTTTTCTTCTTTCTCTTTCAACTTTCTCAAATTTTTTTAGCATATCATTTTTAACTTTTTCATTTAATGATTCATCAGCCATAGGATAAAGTATATTATCTTCCTTGTAAATATGTTCTTTTAAGAGCATACAATAACCTCTTGCATTTTCAATCACTTTATTTTTATTATTTTCTTTAACTCCTTGCTCTATTCCTTTTACAAATTTTCTTCCTTCATCATGTTCAGACAACATTTGTTTTGTAGGATTACAATGAGCACACCCTTCTTCAGCAGCTTTATCAAATTCTTTAAACAAAATATCTTCTTCTTTTGCGTGATGAAATTTATCAGCATAATTTCTTATAAAATCAATTGCATCGCTGAAAAACTTTTTATTAATTTCTTTTCCTCTTTCTAAAATATCTGCTTCATTTTCCAGATTTTCAATTACCTTTAATATATTTTTATGTTCTTCTGTTAAAATCTTAGATGTTTTTGATATCATTTTATTAATTTTTCATTTTTTACAAATAGCGAACACCAGCATTCGCCTTTTTCCCTCCATGTTTTTTGTGATTTGAAATTACAAGGACAGATTAATTTTGTGTCTTCTTTTAAATCTCCTAAAGTCATCCTGCATGGACAGTATTTGAATCCATATTCTTCTTCATTATTCAAAACTCCATTTGCTAATAATTCTACTCTTTTAGAGTCTGAATTAATCTTAAATTTTTCTGGGTTGTCTTTCTGCCTTGAAACAAAATCTTCCCAGATTCTTATGAGTTTATTTATTCTTGATTTATCCATTTTTTTAGTTCCTCATAACTTACTTCACCACAAATAGCTTTGTTTTTTTTAACATGAATAAAAGCAGGAGTTCCTAGTCCATCTTCACAAGCAGGAATTATTATGTCTTTAAATCCTCTCATTTTTTCTGCATTTTTTGAATTATTCCACACCTCAAGTTTTTCAATTTGAATATCCTCTCTTTTTGAGAGTTCATCTACAATAGGCATCATTACATGACAATGTAGGCAATCTCTTCCGTGAAACATTATTATTTTTTTCATTTTAATAATCCTCAGATTTTAAAAGGCTAAAAATTTGAATTTTTTTCATCTTAAATTTTTTATAATAACTCAATTAGTTTTCTAAATTCATTTAAATCAATTTCAACATATGCATCTGTCACAAAACAAGTAGGACATTCTTCTGGAGGTTCTGTGTCTATATGTAAGTCCCTGCATACATTACATCTCCATAATTTTCTGTCTTTAAGATTGGACAAAGTATTTTCTATATCTTTTTTTTCAGCTTTTTTAAAATCTTCTGAAGGAGCATTTAATCCAAAGTGTATATTTCCCTTGCTGTCTTTAAATATTGTTTTTTCCATGTTTATTTATTTTTCTTCTGTGAATTATTTTCTTTAATTTCATATTTTTCTATTGCATCTTTTAATGTAATTGCACCTAAGACAGAGCAATGCAATTTTATTGAAGGTAACCCCCTTAATTTTTTTATTATCTGTTTGTTTGTTATCTTCTTTGCTTCATTTAATGTTTTTCCTTTTGCTAATTCGCATAAAACATCAGAAGAAGCAATTGCTGCACCACATCCTAATGTTTGGAATTTTATATCTTTTATTTTATTTTTTTTGATTCTAAGATAAATTTCCATTAAATCTCCACACATATTATTATTTATTCTTCCAATAGCATCTGGGTTTTCTATTTTTCCAGAATTTTTAGGTTTAAGAAAATGTCTCATAACTTCTTTGCTGTATACATCTGATTGGTTTTTCATTTATTTATTCAATTTCTTATTTATTTCTTCCACAATTTCATCAGGATTTAATCCATGGGATGCACAACCTTGTTCTAGTGTTTCAAAAGAAGCCATATGACAACCACAACAATGCATTCCTTTTTCCATTAAAAACATCATTGCTTCTGGATGTTTTTGCATTATTTCTGAAAAAGTCATTTTTTTTGTGATACTTGCTTTTATGTTTGCTTTCTTATTTGAAACTTTTTTCTTTGCAGTTTTTTTTATTTGTTTTTTCATTTTAAATTATTCAAGATCTTCTGGTCTTAGTTTTTTATATCTAGAGCATGATTTTATTAGATGGTTTGATCTATGAAACTTGCCTTTTCTTTTGTTTTCAAAATATGTGTATAAAATAACTTCTATGTTTTTCTTTTTTCGTATCATTTCAATTATTGGTGCAAAATCAGAATCTGAAGAGATTAGGATTACCTTATTTACTTCTTTAAAATCTTCTTTAAATAAACAAAGGTCTGCAACAATCCAAGAATCTACTCCCTTTTGATTAAAGGAAATATTCCCTTTTTCATTAAAGATTCTTTGACATCTTCCTTCTCTCACTGTTGCCCACTTTTTAGAGTCTAACATTCTTTTTATTTGATCATATTTACTTTTTCTAAAATTTTCCTCTTCTGTTGGAATTCTACTTTGAAAAGGTGGAGCCATATAAACAAACAAATGTTTTAAATTAAATCTCTCTAAATTACAGATATTTCTAAAGGTTTGTAAGAATTTCTTTGGCTTTTTTGTTTTATTTTCAAATTCTTTCTTTACTAATTTAAAAAAACCATTATCAACAAGTATTATGCAATCTTCCATTAAAAATACCTCCTAAAAAATAAAAGCGTCCGGCAACCTTACGATCACCGGGGAATATCGTCACAGTCCGAAGACTGCTGTTATTCTCAATTCTTTTAGGTTTATAAATTTTATGTTTATTGTTTTTTTCCATATTACTAATTATAATTTCACAGGACTCATTTTCCTTAATTTAATTATAGTTTCATTTAATTTTTCCAAAACAAAATCAATTTCTTGTTTTGTGTTAAATCTACTTAAACTTAATCTTAATGAACTATTTGCTTGCAAATCATTTAATCCAATTGCTTTTAGGACATGGCTTGATTCTAATGAATGAGATGAACAAGCACTTCCTGTTGAACTACTTATTCCATAAGCATCTAGATATCCTCCAATCGCTTCTCCTTCAATATTATTAAAACAAACATTAATATTATTACATAATCTTTTTTCTCCAACAGAACCATTTAATTTTGTATGAGGAATTTTTAATAATTCATCAATAAGATAGTCTCTTAGAGTAATCATCTTTTTGATATCAGAAGAAGGACCAAATAACCCTTGTGTTAAACTGACTGCTTTTGCAAATCCAACTATTCCCGGAATATTTTCTGTTGAACTTCTTATATTTCTTTCATGTCCGCCTCCATGCAATAAAGGAGTTATTTCAATGCCTTTTTTAATATAAAGAGCTCCAACACCTTTAGGTCCATGAATTTTATGAGCATTTAAAGTTACAAAATCAAGATTTTGTTTTTTCACATCAATCTCTACTTTAGTATAACTCTGACAAGCATCTGTGTGAAAATAAACATTTTTTTCTCTGCAGATTTTTCCAATTGCTTCAATATCTTGGATTGTTCCTATCTCATTATTTCCATGGATTATTGAAACAACAAGAGTTCTAGGATTAATTGAATTTTTTAATTCATTTAAATCAATAAATCCTTGGCTGTTAACATTAAGATAGGTTATTTCTGCTCCTTGTGTTTTTAACCACTTGCAAGAATTCAAAATACAATCATGTTCAATTTTAGTTGTGATAATATGATTTTTTCCTGTTTTATTGTCTTTATTTGTAAAAAATAATCCTTTTAAAACTAAATTATTTGATTCTGTTCCTGATGAAGTAAATATAATTTCATCATCTTTTGCTCCAATAGATTTTGCAATAATATGTCTACTTTCTTCAAGAGCTCTTTTTGCTTCTTGTCCAAGCAAGTGTTTAGAACTTGCATTCCCAAATTTTCCTGTAAAATATGGGAGCATTTCTTTTACAACTCTTTCATCAACAGGAGTTGTTGCAGCATTATCGAGATATACTTTTTTCATTTTAACATCTCTAATAATTTATTTAAAACAATTGGTAATTTTGTTACACCATCGTCCTCAGTAAAATGTCCTTTCTGTTTCTCTATTATTATTTTTGCATTGAGTTTTTCTTTAAATATTTCTGAATTTTCTTTTATAAAATCATATGGTTCATTATCAGACAATATTACAATTAGCTTTTTAATTTTATGATTTAAATTATCAAGATTAATTGGCGTTTCCAACCAAGGTTTAGCTATTTCTTCTACTTCAGCTCCTTCCAAATTAGCTAACTTAAACCATCCTGCAACAAAAATTGCTCCCGCAATTTTATTTTTTTCAGGCAATTTTTCTAAATATCTCATTATTGTTTGGCAACCTATACTATGCCCGATAAAATAAGTATCCTCATCAACAGTTTTTATAACGTCTTTCAATTCGGAAACCCATTTGTCTATTTTTGGTTCAGCAGTATCTGGCATTTCAGGGATTATAATTTCAAAACCTTTATTTTGTAATTCTTTTTTAAGCCAAGGATACCAATCAGAATCAGGATTTCCATCCCATCTGTGAATCAAATAGATTTTTTTCATATTATTTTCCACACCCCCTGCATTTATCACAATAACCCTTGCTGTGGTATTCAATTAGTCTTAAAATAGGAACAATGGTTGGACTTAAACTATATATTCTTTGTTTGCCTTTTTGTTCAACATTAACAATATTGCATTCTTTTAATTCTCCAAGAGCATGACTTAGTTTACTTTGCTCTATTTTAAGTTCTTTAACAAGTTCATTTACAGATTTATCTTTATTATCGAGACTTGAAATAATTTTAATTCTAAGAGGATTTGCAAGTTTGCTGAAGAAGATGTTATATGTCTTGTTATTCATATGAACTGTAATTCATATAAGTTTATAAAGGTTACGAAGCAAAGATTTTTAATTAAAGAAATACATTAATCATTGAATAAATTACTAATCACAGAATAAAATGAAAGAAAGAATAAAAAGAGGAAAAGAAAAAATAAAGAGAATAAGAAAAGAAATAAAAGAAGAAGTAATCTTTAATGTTCCTAATACAATAACCTTAATGAGATTAGTTATTGGTTTTTTTGTTGTTTATATGATTTTTTCTGGGTTTTCAAGATTGACGATTGCTTTGGTTTTTGCATTTGCTGCAATAACTGATTTTTTTGATGGTTATTTAGCAAGAAAATTAAAACAAACTACTACAATTGGAGCAAGATTAGACCAGGTTGCAGACAGAGTATTTACAATCACAATTATTGTTGCACTTCTTTTTTATTTTATTTTATTTACTCATGAAAAAGTAATCTTCTTGTTCTTAATTATGTCCAGGGAAATAGTTGCTTTGCCTGGGTTTTTAATAAGGATGGTTAGGGATAAAAGTGCATATAAAGTAAGATATATTGGAAAATTAATGACTCTTGTTCAGTCCATAACAGTAGGGCTGTTAATACTCGGAGTAAGTTGGATAATTTACCCTGTTGTGATAACCTGTATAATTGGTATAATTGCAGGATTAGATTATTTGAAAGATTCTATTGTTTAGGGTGGGTTTTATAGTCTATTTATTGTTAAGTAAACTTTGCTTCTTAACCTCACTTTCGCCTCATTTATACTATACCCCATTTACTCTTACTAAATCTTCTCCTCCCAAAAACATTTTCTTGTTCTTATTTTTTACTAAAATGCTTTTGCTCTGCTCATGATTTTATTTTGTTATTATATATATTTAATTACTCAAAATCAAATCACTCGCCTCATGCTCGAAGATTTCACGGATATTTATTAATAATTTAGAGATATATTCTTTGAGTTTTTAATTTACAATATTAAGAATAAAATAAAAATTGAAATAATAGAGCAAGTGTTAAGCTAGATACTTTACTTAACATTTATGAGGCATTTATAAAGCCCCTTTTAACCTGCCTTTATAAATAGAGTTATTAGGGATAGGTTTTGGTTATTGTTACTACTTCTTAGTTTCATCATAAGAAAGATTTAAATACTAGTTCTACCTAAACAAATTAAGAAAAATGGCAAACGATTATGAAAAATTCCAAGAAATATACACTAAGTTTAGTGCTTATGTAGAAGGAGCTAAAAGTGCATATGCTGGTAAGATGTCTCCAGAACTTAAGGATTTAGCTGCAAGTACTTCTGATGATGAAAGATTTCAAGCTTATATGAGAAATACAAGAAATCCTACAGAACTATTAACTGTTCTTAATGAATCTGCAAATATAACCAAAGAAAGAATTAATGCTCATACTTCTGGTAAATTAGAACAACTTGTGGATGGTATGCCTAAAATGGATTTGGCTCTTGGTTTAAGTATTGTAAATCCTAAGGATAAATATTTTGGAGCAAATGCAGATCTTTATGCGGATATCAGTAAACTGAAAAAAGATTCTACTTCAATGAATGAAGTTTTACAATCAGAAGACACTGATAAAATGACTAAATATGTTAAAGATTTTTATAAAAATAAATATAGTGCTCCTGATAAAGCAGATCAATTAAGAATTGTTAATGCTCTTATTGCAGTTGGCGGTGGTTTTGCTGAATATGTTTATTCAGTAGATGCACAAGAAAAACAAAAAGCATTTAGTGAAAAATTAAGTGGAAATGAAAAAGGATATTTAACTGCAAATCTAGAAGGAGTAGATTTCACAGAGTTTTATACTGCTCTTCAAGAAACAAAAGAACAATTTGAAAGACAACAGAAATGGGCTAAGGAAAGAAAAAGCTCTCCACAAAATCCTCGTAGAAGAAGAGTTGCTTAACTTTTGATTTTTATAGAGTTTACTTTTAATAATTGTTAATATCTTTATAGGAATAAGATTTGTTAGAGATTATTAAGCTTGGATTGAGAAAATATCTTAAGTTATTTATATAATTATTTAATTTCCAAATCCAAACAATTAAATAATTATATTCTTTGTGAATCTTATGAAAAAGAAGGGTTCTAAAAAAGTCAGTGAGAAAAATTCAAAGTTTGCTAAAAAAGAAATTAAAGAGGAAAAACAAGAACAGAAAAAACCAGAGATAAAAAAACAAGAAAGCAAACCTGAATTTTTTGATGATTCTGAAAGTTTTTTTAGTAAAACAAGTAATAATTATGGAGAAGAAGCATTAGAATCTATAGTCAGAAAAAAAAGATTTATGCCTATACTTAATCCTTCTACTCAAGAATTGGAAGAATCTTTTGAAGAACCAGGGCAGGTTAATTTAGAAAAAAGTTTGAAAAATGTTCCATCTTCAAATAATAATTCAGAGCTTAGTCCTTCTTATGCTACATCAAAAAATTTAGAATATGATACCTATAAGTATGATCCAAAACCTAGTTCTAGTTATGAAACTACTACTGCTGTAAGTCATGTACAAAATATTGCAAGGGGTCCGGGAGAATCTACTTGGACAGAAAATAATATGAATACAAATCCAGAATCAGGAATAAACCAAGCAATAGGAAGAAATAAGGATTATGAAAAAATATCAAGAAAGAAAGATAATACTTGGTAAAAGATTATTATTTTATTAAAAATTAATTTCACTAAGATTTGTTTGATGAATTAATAAAAACTTCTCACATATAACTCATTCTCATAAAGATACTATTAATTATAAACATCTAGAGAAAAACAAGATATTTAAACTAGGATTTACTAATAATAAAAAGAAGAAATATAGAAAAATTTAAAATGACAAATTATGAATCAATCTATTCAGGAGCAAGTGATCCACTCTTTCCACAGTATCAATTACCTCAATATGCTTCTGCTCAATATCAAATGAATATTTCTACTATAGGCATGGCTCTTGATCCAAGAACTGCAAATCAATTGAACGAAGTTAATGTTAAAATGAATCCTGGAACAAGACATCTCGAAGTTCAAGGAACAATGGCAGATGTTTTTGAATCAATTCCAGAACCACATATAAAAGAAATTGCTACTTTAATGAGATTAAATAAAATAACTCCTTCTCTGCATGCACCTGTAATTGAAGCATCTGGATTTAATTCTCAAGGTGGATGGAATGAAACAAATAGAATGGCTGCTGAACAACAATTAACTTCTGCTGTTTTAAGAGGAGCAAAATTAGATTCGAAGGGGAATATTTCAGTTACTGTGCATTCAACAGCACAACTTCCTGATATGGATGCTATTTCTAAAATAAAAGTAGGAGATGAATATGTAGATAAACGAGGACCTTTTT
>JBBSXH010000149.1:0-1140 GCA_038045865.1 Nanobdellota archaeon | reverse complement strand
TATTTAATTTATAAATTTAAGCCCAGTTTTGTGGGCATAATTTATTTTGGTGTATGAAAAATGTGGGCATATAGTAAGAAATTAATCTTAAAATCTATAAGGAAAATCAAACCCCACCTTATAACTTAGCCAACTAATAAATAGATAAAGGATTAATAACCAAAATAGTAAACCTAAGAAATATCGAATATACAAAGAAAAACCTTCAAAATTTTTATCGTCAAATGACTGATACTTTTTGAACAATAAAATGATAAACAAAACGAACCCAATTATTTGTAAGGGGATTAATATTATTTCACCTGGGAGAGGCACAAAGAAATCTTGACATGAAGCAACTAGAATACCTCCAGGTCCATTTATTTGTACATATGAATCATTAGTGATAGTGCAAATAACTCCTGAAAGAATAGAAGCAAGAGCGAATGATGAAATTAGTAGAAGAAGAAAATAACTAGGCATTTTATAGATAAAAAATAATTTTTTAGATGAAAAATAATTGCTAAGTTCCATGATCCTATAATTATTAATATATTTAAAAATCTTTTGAAGAATTCAATTTATCTGGAAATCACCTTAATCTTGATTGAAGAATTCTTTTACATTTTGACTAAATCCAAGATACCATATAATCAACCCATAAACCAAGACTCTTGGCAGGAATTCAATTAATACATAAATTCCGGCCGCAAAAACCCCAACTACCAGCAAGAATAATAACTGCAAAACGAGGAAGATTATTAAACCGAACCTTGCCCAATTTTTCCCTTTCCACAAACCAATTCCAAAAGCAATTAAGATTAATCCAGAAATTATATAAGATATGCCTCCCAATGATTCAGAAAACGGAATAAATTGAAAAGACATACTTACAATACTCCCAGAGGAGATTACCATATATGCAATCCAAAATTCTAATATAGCAAGAAAAAGAGATAGTATAGAAATAATTGTGATAAAAAGTGGTCTTATACTCATAAGTGATTGATTTCTTTTTGGTTTAAATATCTTTCTAATGTTAGAAGATTATAATTAATAATCATTAAAATAGCAAGTTATACTTAGAAGATGTCACCCATTTTGTAACAAATTTTATCATAAAAAGTGTAATCCATTATGTTATAAAACTAGCGGATAACA
>JBBSXH010000148.1:0-1347 GCA_038045865.1 Nanobdellota archaeon | reverse complement strand
TGAAAAAATGACTCCTGAAGATAGAAGTGCTATGCATGAAGCACTTGAACAACAAACCGTCACAATTTCAAAAGCAAATATTCAAGCATGTTTAACAGCTCAAACATCTGTTCTCGCAGCAGGAAACCCAAAATACGGAAGATTTGAACCTACTCAATCAGTAGCCCAACAAATTGACTTACCTCCTGCACTAATAAACAGATTTGACTTAATGTTTATTTTAAGGGACTTACCAAATAAAATTCAAGATGATGCTGTTGCAACTCATGTTCTTAACATTCATCAATCAAAAGGAATAAAACCAGAAATTGAAAGAGATTTATTTAAAAAATATATTGCTTATGCAAAACAAAAAGTTGCTCCAAAATTAACAGATGAAGCAGTTGAAGAAATAAAAGCATTTTATGTAAGATTAAGAAATATGCAAACAGCAGGAGATTCAAATTCAATACCTATTTCTGCAAGACAATTGCAAGGATTAGTAAGACTTGCAGAAGCCCATGCAAAATGCCGTCTATCACCAGAAGTTAAAAGAGAAGACTCTCAAGTTGCTATTCGTCTAATGAATTATTATTTAATGCAGGTAGGTTATGATTCTGAAACAAAAACATTTGATATAGACAGGTTCACAAGTTCTGTGTCTTCATCTCAAAGAAGCAAGATAATTCTTGTAAAAGAAACAATAAAAAAAATGGAAGATAGATATGGTAAGCTTGTTCCTCTTGATGAATTAAGAAAAGAATTAGGAATTAATGTTTCAGATACTGCTTTTGAAGAAGCAATGGTTCAATTAAAAAAAACAGGCGATGTTTTCCAGCCAAAGGCAGGATTTGTGCAGGTTATTTAGTTAATTTAATTATTATTTATTAATAATATTACAAATCTTGCTAGCTATGTAAGTCATCTTTAAATCTCTAAGGATTAATTTCAAAGCTTGAGAAACATAAGCCAAATCGAGTACGATTTAATAGATATTAACAAATATCAAAAGTTTAAAGTAATTTTAGATTTACAACAACACAAGCGCCACAGGCACTCCCTGAATACTAATTATTCCTTCTGGTTTTATTATTCTTGCTCTTAATGCAATACTCATTGATTGTTTTCCAACAATATTAAATATTGCATCTTCTTTTTTCATGTCTTCTAAAATTTCAAAAACTTCTTGTTCTGTTTTTTCCTCGCCCTGAAAAAAATGCTGGGTTATTTTTATCTGCCTGATTCCTTCTTCAAATTGTTTATTAATCAAATTAGAATCACACAAAGCCACCAGTTTCCTATAGGACTCATGAATTTTTATTAACATATTTATGTATACTAAAATCTATTTAAAAATCTAACTGGGCT
>JBBSXH010000147.1:0-4960 GCA_038045865.1 Nanobdellota archaeon | reverse complement strand
TTTTTTATTATTGGAAATTTATAACTATCTACTATTAATAATTCTTCACCAATAATTTTTTCTAATTCTTTAAAATTTTTATCATTCATTTCAACCATCTTAACTCAACGCCCCCTTAGAAATTTTCGGTTTGATTCTTCTTGCTTCAATCTGAGTTTCTCTTAATATTAAAACATCTTTTTTTCTTACAGGCCCTTTAACATTTCTTCTCATGGTTTTTCCCATGTCTCTGCCTTGTAAAATTCTGCATTTAACTTGAGTAACTTCTCCTCTTGCTCCTGTTCTTCCTATAATTCCTTCAACAACAGCAGGCACAGCTGATTCTGACAATAAACCTGTAGCTACCTTTGAAGCACTTGCTTGTCCTTGATTGCTTCCTTGCCCTTGCTTTATTCTTTGTGTCTTGTTTCCCATTTTATTTTAAAAATAATATTATTTTTTATGCTGCTTAATAAAACCTGCAAAATCACTTTGTGCATCGCCTAGTTCAATAATTGCAACACTTGCACAAGAAACACCTAACCCAACAGAAATTCCTAACTTTTCTTTTTTATCTGCTTCAATACAAGGAATATTTTTTTCCTTGCACAAAATAGGTAAATGCTGTACAATTTCTTTAGGTTCTACATCTGCACCATAAGCAACTAATTTTGCTGTTCCTCTCTCAATTGCTTTTGTTACTTCATTGGTTCCTTTTTCAATTTTGCCTGTTTTTCTTGCTTTTTCAATTAATTCATATATAGAAGCCATTTTATTTTAAATTTTTGTTCATGTTTATTTAGTTCACTCAAACCAATAATTAGATAGAAATTTGCCTCCTATCAAGTCATTGGCGAGCAAAAGCATTTTACTAAATATTATTATACTAATAAATACTTTTGCGAGTAAGAATAAGATAAAAAGAGGGTTTATAAATCTTTTCGAAGATTTTAGAAATTATTTAAAAAGATTTATATGTAATCCAAAAACAAATATCCCCTATAAAAAAAATCAAAAACTTATAATTTAAACATTTGATATTTGATAATCACAATCGCTTTGGATTTAATTAGTAAGTTTTGCAGATGATAAACATAACTAGTAAGAATATAACATTATTAAAAGAAGAAAAGAAATTCAATAATTTTCTAAAAACATTTCACAAGCTTTAGCAAGTTTTAAATACCTTTAATTTTAATAATCTTTATACACATCAAATAGAAAACATAATACAAAATGGTAAAGAACAAAACTAAAAGAAAAAAACCAAATAAGCCAACTAGCCAGAAATATAAAATGTATAAAATAGTTGGGGATAAAATCATCAGAGAAAAATCTTGCCCAAGATGTGGATTAGGTATTTTCCTGATGAAAGCAAAAGATAGATTATATTGCGGAAGATGCCACTATACTTCTTTTGATAAAGCAGAAATAGAAAGAGCAAATAAGTAAATACTTATTCTCAAATAAATTGCCTTATTATCTGTCCTACTCTTAAAATTAATAACATATACTAAAACTATATATTTGAGATAGTTTTAAGTGTCATTATTCAGTTATAACACTACCGAAAGATTTAAATACTATTTGTGCTTATAATTACTATCACCTCTTTTTCCCAGAAGAGTCAGGACATACTCTTTTGTATGACACCGACTTTTCTCGGGTTTATAATCACCTTTCATATTCTTTAAAGAAAAAAAGAGAAGGAATAAAACAATCGTATCTAAAATTACGCACTATTTATTTTGACTCTCTTTTATTATATTTTCAAAAGATTAATTGAATTATTCTTTTATATTAAAATTTAAACAACATCCAAAACAATTTTATTTTTATTTGGAACAGATACAAGAACTTCTTTTCCAGATTGCAAATTTAAACTTTCGACAATATCCTTGCTAAAATACATGCCAAGCCTGTCTTGAGATAATTTAATTATTTTCTGCTTAATTTTTAAGGGAGTTTCTTTTTCTTTTAATTCCTTTATTATTTCCATAGTACTCTGAGGTTCAAAACTATAATAATCACATTTAGAACATTGGAAACTAACTGCAGGAGTTTTAGCATCCTCTATTTCAACTTCAACTTTTTTCAAATCTGAATTGCATTTTGGACATGTCAGAAATCTTTTAGATTTCTGAGCACTATCTAAATTCTTTGAATTTTGAAGTCTCATTTTCATTTTATATTTTTAGCATTTATCACCCATAATATATTCTCTTTTAATTCACAGAGTATGTAATATTTATCTGTTTTTATTTCAATCTTATTATCTTTCTTACGAGGGTTTCTTGTTGTTAATATTATTTCAATCACTCTACTCCAAGGAAAATCTTTTTCATGATTTTCTTTATAATGTTCTGTTTTTCTTATTGCCTTAAAGTACATTCTCTTTCCCCTAATAATCATAGTCTTTTTGACTATATAAATTTTTCTATAGTCTTGAATAGAATTAATTCCTATCTAAAACTAGGCACGATTAAAAACTAACAAGAATTATTTATTTTTAGCATATAAACATTTAAAAACCTATTAGTGTTAATATTTTTAACATTAGAGAAAGAGTTCTGATAAATTTAAAAATGGAAAATAAATTAGACGAAGAATGTAAGAAAGGATTTTTATATAAATTCAGAAAAGCAGTTGGAGTTTCTTTATTAACAATTGGAGGTTTAGGTGTTGCAGCAGGAATGATAGGAACTCTTGCTGGAAGTACTGAATCAGAAAAACTCAATTGTCAATATGTTTTAATTGATCCTGAGAAAGGAAATTCTTTGAATAATAGAAGATTAAATCCTAATTATAATCTGAAAAAAGCAGAAGAGGCAGAAACACTTGCAGGAAAATCTATTCTGTTGTTAGCTGCTTCATGTATTCCATTAGTCGCAGGATACTCTGTTTATCCAGGCAAAAAATTTGCTGAGGAATTAACAAGTGATGATGGAACCATATTTGAAGAAGAAGCTACAATAGTATCTAAAGATATTGATAGCACAAAATCTGATTTAACAGATATTGCTATTTTTATGGCTCCGGTAGGATGCACTGAACCAGACCATTATGTTAAAATAAAAAGTCCAAATCAAGAATTTTATATTGAGTCAAAAGAATATTATAATAAATTCAATGTAGGAGAAAAAGTTACATTACAATACAAAAAGCTAAAATCTCCTATCAGGTTTGTTGGATTAGAGAAGTTAACATCAAGTAATTAAAAATAAATATTAATACCCGACTTTTCTCGGGTTTATAATCACCTTTCATATTCTTTAAAGAAAAAAGAGAAGGAATAAAACAATCGTATCTAAAATTACGCACTATTTATTTTAACTCTCTTTTATTATTTTTTAACTATACAAATGTTTAAAAAGTATTTATTCACTCTAATTATTAGCATTTAGAAAAGAGTTCTGATAAATATTAAAAATGGATATTAGACAAACATTAAGAGATTATGTATTAAAACCAATAGTTTATACAGGATTAATTGGTTGTATTGGATTAAGTGGATGTGATAAAAAAGAACCTAAAATTGTTAAGTCCATTGAACAAGTTAAACCAATTGAAACAATTAATGGAAGAGTTATAAAAGAAAATTACCTAGAAGTAGAAGAAGTTGTCGGAATATTTGGTAAAGCAAAAGTAAAAGATTTAAGAAATGATGAATATAGGATGATAGTTGAAAGTGATGATAAGAGGCAATTTTGTTATACTTTTACCGGTGCTGAAGCAAGAAATATGAATATGATATATGATGTTAATTCTACAATAAAAAAGTTCCCAACTACTTCCCTAGGCTTATGCGATGATTCTTTTAGAGACGATGAAGAAACAAGATCAAGAGAAAAACTTAGGAAAGAATTAGGAATGGGTTATGTAAGTGTTAGAAAAATAGATTAGATATGTAAATTAAAATTGATGCAGTAAGATTTTCTTATCTCCTCGTGAGTTTATAATTCTTAGAATTATTAATGAGTAAAAATCCTGTCTAAAATCAGGCACGATTTACAATATTTAGACTTTTAAGAATTATTTACTTTATTTTCAATTAAATCTCACTTAATTTTGTTATTTTAAATGGCAGATTTATCCTAATATCATCAACTTCTTTTGACCTTTTCTTAAAACTATGTATTGAAATACCTTTAACCTCTTTTGTTTCTTTATCAAGTATCTGAAAAATCCCATTCCCAAAATTATCAAAATAACAATTTGAAATATCCCCATTAGTTATTTCTAAGAAATCTCCTTCTTCATCATAATAAATATTTAAATTTTCCATTTTGAACCAGTTATTTTATTAGTATAAAATGCTGTTATTATAAACCCTTCTCTGTTTAAAAACTTAATTGAGATAAGAAGATATCTTTCTTCAGGAGACATTTCCTTGAATTCTTTATAAAAATATTTAACACTTTCATCTTCCTCATTATATCTTATTGTGGTAGGATTTTTTATAACCAATTTTAAAACCTCTATTGAATCATGCAAATGAGGGTGTTTTTGAATATGTTTATATTGCTTATTTGTTAATCTAATTTTATTCCCAAATTTGTCTATTATCTCAAAGATTTTATCCATAAAAGGCATAATTAAAGTTATTTTATAAACATTATCAAAAAAAATATAATCCCTATTTCTTTCTAAAAACAATGTTTATATTCTAACACAGAAATGCATATATACTCAAAATTTCTTTTATTTTTTCACCTCTTTTCCCAGAAGAGCAAAGACATTCATTCTATGAGTGAAACTGGCTCCTCTCGGGTTCATAATTCTTATTTGTTCTAAATTATATCAAACAAGAGTTCTTACTAAACTTCACCTTCATTGTTAATATCTTGTAGTTTCTACCAGTTTTGGATTTAGTTATTTCAAATTTTATTTTAATTTCTCAAGCTTTGCAGATGAAAAAATAATCTCTCCAACAAAACTTCTTGCTAAAATTCCATTTATTATCTTTACAACACTATTATCA
>JBBSXH010000146.1:0-3618 GCA_038045865.1 Nanobdellota archaeon | reverse complement strand
AAGGCAGATGTTGCTCCTCGTCCATACAAAAGATTTGGCAAGGGCAGATTTAAAAGGACCCATATTACTCTTAGATTAATTGAACCAATTAAAAAACAAGGAGATAAAAAATAATGGCTGAAGAAAAAACAACAATAGAGTGTAATGATAGATGCTGTCCAAAGCACGGACAAATAAGTTTGAGAGGAAGAACTTTTCAAGGAAATGTTATTAAAAAATTCCCAAAAAGATTAACTATTGAATTTGAAAGAACTTTTTTTGTTAAAAAATATGAAAGATATGCAAAAAGAAAAACAAAACTTCATGCAAGATTGCCAGATTGTATGGCTAATGAAATTAATATCGGAGATTTTATTGAAATAATGGAATGCCGTCCAATTAGCAAAATAATTCATTTTGTTGTAACAAAGAAAATCATCAGAGGAGAAGGTAAGGAGGAAGCAAAATGAAAGCAGTAAGTGCAAGATTAACAAAAGGATTGAATATAGGAAGCTTAGTAAATGCAAGTGATAATAGTGGAGCAAGAATTGTTAGAATTGTTGGAGTTAAAAGAGGAAAAGTTAGAGTAGGAAGACAACAATATGTAAAAATAGGAGATTTTGTAAAAGTTTCTGTAAGAGCAGGACTTCCTACAATGAAAGGACAGGTTTTTGATGCAGTTGTAATAAGACAAAAAAAACCATATAGAAGATATACAGGAGAAAGAGTTGCATTCACAGACAATGCAGTTGCATTATTAAAAGATGACAAAGGAAATCCAAAAGGAACTCAAATTAAAGGACCAATAGCAAGGGAGGTTTCAGATAGATGGCAATTTTTAGGAAAAATTGCTAAATATACATTATAACATGGTAGCATTAATAGATTTTAAAAAACAAGCAATAGATAGATATACTCAAGCAGAAGGACAACTAAAAGTTTTAACAGCTTTAGAAGAACAAGGGATAATTAGTGATAGATTCAAAAGATATTGTAATCAAATATTATTGTTAGATTGTTTATCTAAAGAAGCAGAAGCATTTGCATTACATGGTAATATCAAAGAAAGTTATGAAAGTATTTTAGAAATGAGGAAATTTTTAATTGGAGTTCAATGTAATTATGCTCAAGATATGATTAAAAAACCACAATTAAGAAATTCTTACCAAGAACTTTTTAATCTAGCATATGACAGATACAATCTAACTTTAAATAATTTAAATAAATTAACTGGAGCTGAAATTTAAACATGAAAAAACTATTCTCAACAAGTTGGAAATCAAGTAGACAACCAAGAAAGCAAAGAAAGTATGTATTTAATGCTCCACTACACATTAGACACAAATTAGTTTCTGCAAACCTAAGTAAAGAACTTAGAAAAAAATATGGAAAAAGAAGTTTCCCATTAAGAAAAGGAGATAATGTAAAAATCATGGTTGGAGAATTCAAAAAGAAACTAGGAAAAATTGTATCTGTTGATTTGAAGAGATTAAGAATAAGTATTGAAGGAATTCAAAGAACAAAAAAAGATGGAAGCAAAGTTAATGTTTGGTTTGATTCTTCAAATCTTCAAATTCAAGAATTAAATTTAGAAGACAAAAAAAGAATTAATGCAATCTCTAGAGGCAAAAATAAACAAGAACAGGAGAAAAAATAAAATGGCACACCTTAAAAGAAATGAAATAGGAAAGTTCTGGGCAATACCAAGAAAAGGAACAAAATATTTAGCACTAGCATCGCATAATGTAAAAGATTCTATTCCTTTAGTTGTTGTAATGAGAAATCTTTTAAAATTAGTAAAAAATAAAAAAGAATTAAAAAGAATGCTGAATGAAAAATCTATTTTAATAAATCACAGAGAAATAAGAGAAACAAATTACCCCGTGTGTATTTTTGATATAATCACAATACCTAGCACAAAGCAAAATTTTAAAGCAACAATTTCTGAATCTAGAAAAATGATTTTTGAAGAAGTTTCAAATAAAGAAGCAGAAATAAAAGTATATAAAGTCCTTAATAAAAAATTACTTTCTACAAAAACAATTCAGTTGAATTTATCACAGGGTAAAAATATAATCAGCAATGAAAAAACAAATACAGGAGATTCTATTGTATTAAATTTAAAAGATAATAAGATTCTTAGCATAATTCCTATTGAAAAAGGAAAAACTGCCTTTGTACTGAAAGGAAAACATATTGGACACTCTGGAAAAATATTAGATGTTTTAGAAAGAGGCGGAAAGAAAATTGCTAAGATTGAATCAGAAGGTAAGAGAATAAATGTTTGGGTAAAAAACCTAATTATGATAAAATGATACAAAATAAAATGAGAGAAATTGAAATAGAAAAAATGGTTCTTAACTGCGGAGGATTAGACGAGAAACTCGAAAGGTCTGTAAAATTATTAGAAATGATTACAGGAAGAAAAGTTTCTAAAACAATTGCAAGAAAAAGAATTCCTACTTTTGGTATTAGTCCAGGAAAAGCAGCAGGATGCAGAGTTACTATAAGAGACAAAGAACAAATCACAAATTTATTAAAAAGATTTTTTTCTGCAGTTTCAAACAAGATAAATAAAAGAAAAATACAAGTAAATCATTTTTCATTTGGTATCCACGAGTATATTGAAGTTCCAGGTTTAGAATACAGAAGAGAAATTGGAATTGTAGGATTTGATATAACTGTTGTTTTCAAAAGAAAAGGCAAAAGAGTTATATTAAAAAAAATAAAACAAGGAAAACACTCAAAAAAACAAGATGTTACAATTGAAGAAATAACTGAATATTTAACTAAACATTTTAAAATAAAAATAGAAACTAAGGAGAATCAAAATGACAGCAAGTGATTGGAGAAAAGCATTAAAACAATTTAAAGGAAAACCTGTAATCAGGGATAAATTTATCAAGCATAATAAACCAAAAGACAGAACTACAGGAATAGCAACTAAAAAATGCGAAAGATGTGGAAGATTCGGTGCTATGATAAATAGCCACGGAATTAATTTATGTAGACACTGTTTTAGAGAAGTAGCGGAGGATATTGGATTTAAAAAATATTCATAAAACACCATGAGCCAAGATATTGTTTCAGACACATTGAATAGGATAATGAATGCTAAGAGAGCAAGAAAAGAATTTTTAATAGTAAATAAAACTTCAAAATTATTGATAAATGTGTTGGATATTGCAAAACAGCAAGGTAATTTAGATTATACTGTTGAAGGAAATACTCTTAAAATTAATATAAAAAATATAAATGAAATTAAAGCAATAAAACCAAGATATACTGTATCTACAAAAAATTTAGATGGTTACATAAGAAGATATCTGCCTGCTAAAAACTTTGGTTTCTTGATTGTTTCAACAGATAAGGGATTAATGATTCATAAAGAAGCACAATCTAAAAATTTAGGAGGATGCCTAATAGCATATATTTTCTAATGAAAATTGATTTAAAAACTGAAATTGAAGTCCCAACAGGAATGATATTAAAAAAAGAAAATAATAAAATTTTTCTTACAAAAGGAGAAATAGAATTAACCAGAGAATTAAACCCCTTAATCAATGTGACTATAGAAGGTAATAAATTTATTATTGAATCAAAAAAAGCAACTAAAAGAAATAAAAAAATATTTGGTTC
>JBBSXH010000145.1:0-2846 GCA_038045865.1 Nanobdellota archaeon | reverse complement strand
TGAGCAAAATCCACAAGCATATATTGATAGTTGTGTAAAGGAAAATGTTGAAGAAGCTCTTGGTATTTTAATGCCTAATGGAGGAGATATAACCCCTCAAGGTGGATTTATTTATAAAAATATTGAAAGAAAATATTTGTGTTATACTTCTGTTAATTATGATACTTGTGTAAATCAAGAACCATTATTAGTTGAGCATATTCAAGATGAAATAACAAATTATATCTCACCTAAAGTTGAAGCTTGTTTTCAAAAATTAAAATCACAACTTGGTAAAACTTATGAAATTGAAATGAGTGAAATGAATATCACAACAAAACTTCAAACAAAACAAGTTATTGTTAAAATAAATAGAGAATTTAAAATGACTAAAGGTGAAAGCTCAAAAACTATTAGTGAATTTAAAAGTGTAATTATAAATCCTGTTTATGATTTAGCAAAAATAGCAATAGAAATTGCATCCCAAGAATCAAAATATTGTAATTTTGAAATATTAGGTTTTATGATGACTTATCCTCAATATTCTGTTGATAAATTCAAAACTCATGATTCAAATTCAGTTTATACTATTAGAGAAATCTTATCAAATAAAAATTTTATTTTTGCTGTAAGAAGCTGTCCAATGCCTGGAGGGGTTTATTAAAAAACTAATAATAACTAAAACAAAACCATAATCACATATCAATAATATTAAAACTAAATCGCTTTGGATAATGTGCTCAAGCGAATAAGGTGCTATAAATTATTAATAAAAGTGGTAAAAAGTAAAAAATGCAAACAAAAAACATAAAGAAAATTAATAAAGAAAATTTAATCACAGACAAAGCACTTATCAGTTATCTACAGATTTTAATATTAGTAATAAGTAGTTTTGCTTTTTCATATCTTATTTATGAAACATCTAATCCTTCTGGAACTTCTGAAAATATAAATGCTAATAATAATTTGCAAAATACTAACAATCAAAAAACAAGTTTGGTTAACATTTTAGGTACATGGATACTAGAAAAAATAAAACAACCTATTCTTCCAATGGTTTCTGCAGCAGACACTGGAAATGTTTGTTGTGCTGAAACAACAACTGGAAAATATTGTGAAGAAGTGATTTCAAGTGAATGCAAACCAGGAGCACAACAAGCTCCAAGTGCTTGTGAAGAAACAAGTTTTTGTAAAAAAGGATGTTGTCAAAGTCCAGCTAATGGATTATGCAGTGCAGGAACTCCAAAATCAAAATGTAATTCAACTTGGTATGAAGATGCATTTTGCAATGTTAAAACATGTCAATATGGTTGCTGTGTAATTGGAAATAATGCAATTTTTACAAATGAAAAAAATTGTAATTTTGAATCTTCTGCATTTGGTGTAACTCCTGATTTTAAATCAGAAATTAAAACTGAAAATGAATGCTTGTTCTTAACTGAAAAAGATAATGAAGGTGCTTGTGTTTATGGAGATAATAGTTGTAAGTATATAACAGCAGGGGAATGCAAAACAAAAAAAGGAAGTTTTTATAAAAATACTTTTTGCTCTAATTCAAACCTTTCTACTTCCTGCACTCCTCATGCTTATGATGGATGTTTAGTTGGAAAAGAAGGAGTTTATTGGTTTGATAGTTGTGGAAATAGAGAAGAAGTTAAACAGGCATGTAGTGTTTTAACAGGAAGTGTTTGCGGAGTTTATAGAACTGGAAAAGATACAAAACCTGTTTTAGGAGATTATGTTTGCAGAGATATTAATTGTGTAGATAGTAATGAGCAAAAAAGACAAAATGGAGAAAGCTGGTGTGAATATGATGGAGCTGTTGGAGACGGAAAAGATATTGTTGGAAGCAGGCATATAAAACATTTATGTATTAATGGAGAAGAAAGAATAGAGCCCTGTGCAGATTATAGAAATCAGGTTTGTGTTGAGAGCACAACAAAAACAAATGGAACAGATTTTTTAGAAGCATCATGCAGAGTTAATAATTGGAGACAGTGCATTGATTATAATTCAGAAGAAAAACCAGAAAAAGCATGCAAAGAAAATCCTGATTGTTTTTATAAAAAAATAAGTGTTGCTAACAAATTTACATTTGATGTTTGTCTTCCTAAATCTCCTGAAGGATTTGATTTAAAAAATAATAATGATGATGCAAAAGATATTTGTAGTATGGCTACACAAAAGTGCACAGTACTTTATGAAAAGAAAATGGTAGGAGCTAAACCAACATGGGTTTGCATTTCAAATTGTGCTTGTGAAAAAGCAGGTGCTGCTAATAAAATGAATGAATGGTGCACTTCATTAGGAGATTGTGGAATGAAAGTTAATATTGCAGGAGAAGTTACAAAAGATGGATTTTCTGCAACAGGAACTCCTGCAGCAAGTAATGGGCATCCTGAATATGCTAATGCAAATGCAGATAATAATCCTCTTACTTCAAGATTAAATGAAAATACAAATGCAACAGGATTAGGAATAGGAAACTCTACAGGAGTTTCTTCAGATGCTTTTATGAATTCTGCAAATTCAGGTAAAGAAGGAGGAATTTTCGGAAAAGCAGGAGGATTAATGGGTGGTTCAGGAAGCCAACAAAAGAAAACTTTAATGATGGCTACTGCTGCAGTCGGAGGAGCAATAGCTGTAGGTTATATGACTGCTTCTACTACACCCACAGCTTTTAGTAGTGCTTTTAGTTGGATGGCTAATCCAATTTTCATGATTTTCTTTTTTATTTTAATTTTTATTCTTATTCTTGTTATTGTTATGGGATTAGGAAAAATCAAGAAAAAATATGTAAACTTTAAATGTGAACCATGGCAAGCTCCAACAGGAGGAGCTAATTGTGATTTTTGTAATGGAAATAT
>JBBSXH010000144.1:0-3309 GCA_038045865.1 Nanobdellota archaeon | reverse complement strand
TCTTCATTAATATCTATACTTTTTTCTTTTGCTATTTTCTTAATCTCTTCTATATCTTGAAGATTACAAATTCTTGATATTTTATTTATATTATGATTATATAAAAATTGATTAACTATTTGATTAGCTTGTTCTGGAGAATAATTTTTATTTAACTCCGCTTTCATTTATTTTAAATATATTTTTTGAAGAGTCTAATAGTACTTTTACATTCATTGGCAGTGTTATCAAAGGGTCTGTATGTCCTATGTCTACATTAAATAAGACCGGAAAATTATAATTTTTGGTTTGATCTTTAATTATTTTCTCAAAAATTTTTCTTTCTTCTTCTGTGTATCCAAAAGGTCTTCCTACTATTAATCCTAAAATCTTTTCAAAAACTCCTGAATTCTTTAAATCATTTATTTGTGCATCAACATATTCTAGCGGATCCCCTTTTCTAAATATTTGTCCTTCAGCGGTTTCAATAAATAAAATTTTATCTTTGTATTCTGGTTCAAATTTAGTCCCCTTTAATTGTAATAAAGAATATAGACATCCCCCCGTTATTTGAGCGGTTATTCTACCATTTTTTATCCATTTATATCCATTATTTTTTATTAATTCTCTTGGCCTTATTAAATCATCTTTTTTAAACCAATCTAATATTTCATCTGTCCATTTTTCAGAAGGTTTAATTTCTTCATTTTTTCCTTTTACTAAATTATCCATAAATGAATTTATTGTATATTCGAGTGGTTTGGGATATTCTCCAAATTGAGTCATAAGACAAGGTCCATAAAAAGTAATCAAGCCTGTTTTTTTCTGTATTGCATGGTGTAAATTTGTGATATCTGAGTAACCACAGAAAATTTTAGGATTATTCTTTATTAGCTCAAAATCTATTTTGTTTAATATAGAATTAGTACAAATTCCACCAATATTACAAATAATCGCTTTAACTTCTTTATCTTTAAATGCATCATGTAAATCTTTTAGTCTTTCTTCTTCTGATCCTGATTTTCCTAGCCCACAAATATTTTTGGTTGTTGGAAAAAGTTTAACTTTAAATCCTAAGTTTTCTAATGCTTTTACTCCATTTTCTACTCTATGTGGAAATATTGCTCCGTTTCCTCCAGAGGGGGCTATCACACCAATTGTATCTCCTATATTAAGCCTTTTAGGTTTTATAATCATATTTTATTTAACTTCTAATGATATTAAAATCTTTTGTTTTGCAGTCCTTGCAAATGATTGGGGCAAAACTGGAGAAGGTTTAAGAGGAGATATTTCAGGGCCTAATGGAATTCCTGACGGAACTGTTAACTGGTATGATTTAATTGCTTTTACTGAGGATTATTTACAGTAATTCTATATCTTATTATTTAGGAAATTAAAATATAATATTGATTATTTAGATTTAGCAGAATTTGTAAATCAATGGCTTTTAGAATCTTATTCTGTTTCAGGAGAACCAATCTCTAAATTAAATCCAGTTATAAAAAGAGAAAATCCAACTGGATTTCAGAAATATTTAAGAAATTATACTTTGGAGAATGTTGTTGCTTAAATCTTTTAATGATGTAAAAATGATATTTAATGAATAAGAGTTTGATTACTATTTATTAGGGGCTACTTAATTGAAGATAACCTCTGTTATTATAAATTCAACAACCACTTCCAAACCGGAATTAATCTTATTTTTTTACCTTCTATTTCAAAATTATCCTCTTGATTATAGGTAAGAATTACTCCTTCTTTTAGCTTGAATTTGTTAAGGGCTTCTACTAACCCTTTTATTTCTCTATCTCTACTGTCTTCATTAACTTCATAACATACCTGAAACGCTTTAACAATTTTTGTTCCTTCTCTAATGAGAAAATCACATTCATTATTTTCCTGAAAATAAAATATATCCTTATTACTCTTTCTTAGATTAATAAAAACAAGATTTTCCAGCAATCTGCCTCTATCATCAAAAAATGAAGCAGAATTCTTTAATGTAAAGCCATTATCTATAGAATAAACTTTTTTTGGATTGACAATCATCTTTTTTAATGAATAATCAAACTTAGGAATAGTAAATATCATATAAGTATCTTCAAAATAAGAAATAAAGGAGATTACGCTATTAATAGAACCTAATTTAAAATTCTTTTTTATAGAGTTATATGTAAATTGTTTTCCAATATTTGTAAGTAAATAAATTGCTAGCTCTTTTAATGTTTTTTGATTACGAATTTTATATCTAATAGATATATCTCTTGCAAGAATATCACTTAATAGTTCTTGCAATACATTTGGTCTTTTTAATTTTAAATAATCTGGAAACCCTCCTTCATTTAGATATTCTTCAAATGAATTTATAGAATCCTCTTTCTTGCTTATCTTAAGAAACTCTTTAAATGAAAAAGGAAATAGCTCATGATTTAAATGTCTTCCTGTAAGTTTTGTTCCAAGTTCTTTGCTTAAAAGAGAGGCATTTGAGCCAGTGATTATAATGTGCTTTTTTAAATCAACTAATCTTCTTACAAAAATCTCCCATTGAGCAATATTTTGTATTTCATCAAAAAAATAGTAAGTTTGATCTTTGTATTCTTCATGAAAAATTTTGTCTAGTTTTTCAAAATCTTTAATATTGAAATCTGTGGCTCTAGAATCTTCAAAATTAAAATAATAAAACCCTTTAACTTTTTTCATTAATTGTCTAAGTATGGTGCTTTTACCACATCTTCTTATTCCTGAAAGAACAACAGCGAAAGGAGCATTTAATTCTATTTTATTGGTATCTTCTCTTTCGATACCAGATTCAAATAACAAGAGTTCTTCTCTTTGTAATTTTACTACTCTTCTTAATGTTTCTTTGTCCATCATCTTATTTTAACTATATTTCTAAGCTTTATAAAGGTTTGCATTAGTAAAGCAAACTATTGTGCATTAGTAATGAATACTCTTTAAGTTTAAGGTTTATTTCATAATATGAAGATAAGATTTTATGATATTGAGGATTTGAATTTTGACAGAAAAGTTGATTTTAAAGATTATGCAAAATTTGCAGAGAAGTATGGGACTTCTGGGCATAATGCTAATGATAACTGGGCAGGTGGAGCAGATTTTAATAAAGATACTTATGTTGATGCAAAAGATTTAGCTCAGTTTGTTGAGGGATGGTTGCTTGAAACTTCTTCTGTTTCAGGAGAACCAACCTCTAAATTAAATCCTGTTATAAAAGGAGAAAATCCAACAGGATTTCAGAAATATCTGAGAGATTATGTTATAAACAATAAAAATTAAATAGTTGAAGGCATTATAATAGTTAAAAGGTAATCA
>JBBSXH010000143.1:0-3589 GCA_038045865.1 Nanobdellota archaeon | reverse complement strand
TGCCTTAGATAAAATTAGTTTGAAAGAGGATAAACCAATTGAATCTACTGTTCTTAAATTATCAAGAGAAGAAGAAATAGGATTTCATAAAGGGGCATTAAACACTTTACTTTCTGAAAGAAATGAATTAGTTAAGATGATTGGAAATGTTGAGGCAATCATGCAGGCACATTTAAAGATATTGCAAGAATTTGGTATAAATATTGAGACTAAAAAATAGGAATTTTTATTTTATGGAAAAAAATACTAAACAATCTAAAAATATTGAACAAATAATTATTAAGATAGCTTTAGAAATTTGTCAAAAAGGAGAAGGAGCTTTATTTGTTATAGGAAATAATATTGATTATGAAAAATTAATTAATTATGAATTTCAACCATTTAATGTAATGGATAAAGGTGGAAATAAAATTCTTGTGGGTTTAGGAATGATTGATGGAGCAGTTATTATAAATAAAAAAGGAGATGTAGAAGCATATGCTGTTATGATTAAAAATTCAATAGCTTATACTGGTTTTGGAACAAGACATGCTGCTGCAATTGCTGCTTCTAAAAACAATAATACTTCTATTTTATGTTCAGAAGAAGAAAGAAAAGTTAAGATTTTCAAAAATGGAAAATATATTATGCAGATTGATGCATTAGAAAAAGGAATTGAAAATAAGACAAGCAGTATTGCTACAATGCTTGAAACAATTGGTGCAGGATTTATTGGAAGTGTTGGTGCTGTTGCTCTTGCTCCAGCATTAGGAATTGCTCTTTTACCAGGAGTAGTTATTTTTGGCGGAAGCTATTATGCAATCAAAAAGATTTTTAAGAAGTTGAGTTGATTAATAAGAATAATTTTATAATATTTATTTTATTGCTAATATTTTTGTGGGAATGAGATATGAAAATGATGTTTTGTAGTTCTGTGAAGCAAATCTTAAGTTAATGAAGATACAATTTTTCCGCTTTGAACCTCATACTCTTTTATTTAGATTATAACATTATTAAACATCAAAAGAAATTCAGGTTAGATTTATCTTCCTGAATTTTATATAAAAACTAATTTTAAATTAGCTTAGAATATAATTTTTTATTTCCATTCTTTAAACATAATTCATAAATTCTTCTTCTGAAATTCTTGCTTGTTTTAATATGGCTTTTAAAGTTCCTATTTTTAATTCATTATGTTTAGGTATAACTGTTCCTACTTGTTCTGTCCCTATTATTTTTTTGATTAGAACATGACTTCCTCTTTGTCTTATTACATTAAACCCAAATTTATTGCATAAAATTTTTAAACATTCTTGTCAAAAACTTTCTTTAAAATATTAAGTTTTTGAACACCCCAAAAATTCAAAAATCAAAGAGAATTTTTGATGTTCCCAGAAATTTTTCTAAGCAGAGACATTTGCTACCTCAAATGTTGTTAGCAAAGATTTAGATTTTGGTTTAACAAAAAATTCTTCTAAATAAAGTTCAGTAGCTTCTTTTAAATTGCTTATTGCTTCTTCAATTGTTCTGCCTTGACTAACTGTCCCAACTTCTAGGCATTCAGCTATATAAACATCTTCTTCTTTGTTAATAATTGCATTAAAAGTTTTATTTTCCATTTGATAAAGTATATCAATTCTTTGTCTTTTTAAATATATAAAGATTTCTATCTTCTTTCTTTAATTTCTTTTTCAATTTGTTTTATAAAATCCTGTTTTTTTACTTGTGTAACTTTTCCTTGACTTCTAACTGCTAACATATCTGATTTTTCTTCTTTGTCTCCAATTACAATTATATATGGAATCTTTTCCATTTCTGCTTGTTTAATTTTTCCACCAATTGGTTCTGATTTTAAATCTATATCTACTCTAAAACCTAATTGATTTAATTCTTCATATAATTTTTCGCAAGATTTATTATTTCTGTCTGCGAAATTTATTATTCTTGCTTGGATTGGAGAAAGCCAGAGAGGGAGATATCCTTGGGTTTTTTCAAGCAAATAGGCAATTGTTCTTTCTATGCATCCTACTGAAGAGCGATGAATAATCATTGGTCTTGCTTGCTTATTATTCTCGTCCATATAAGTCATATCATATCTTTCTGGAAGAGCAAAATCTATTTGCATAGTTATTAATGTATCTTCTTTTCCAAAAATATTTTTATATTGAATATCTAATTTAGGGCCATAAAAAGCAGCTTCATTGTCTGCTTCAATATATTTTATTTTAAGTATGTCTAATATTTTTTTTAATGATTCTTGTGATTCTTCCCATGCTTTAGGATTATCAATGTATTTTTCTTTATTTTTTGGGTCCCATTTTGAAAATCTATACCAAACATCATTTATTTTTAGTGTTTTCATAACATATTGTACTAAATCTAAAACTTTTTTGAATTCTTCTTCTAATTGTTTTGGTTTACAAATTATATGTGCATCAGCAAGAGTAAATTGTCTTAATCTTGTTAATCCCATTAATTCTCCTGATTTTTCATTTCTAAACAAACTAGATATTTCAGCGTATTTTATTGGAAGCTCTTTGTAACTTCTTGGCTTGCTTTTATAAATTATAAACTGAAATGGGCAAGTCATTGGTCTTAATGCAAATGTTTCATCGCCCACTTTAAAAGAAAACATTAAATCTTTATAATGTTGCCAATGTCCAGATATTTTATATAAATCTGATTTTGCCATTATTGGAGTAGAAGTATATTGGTATCCTCTTTTAATTTCTTCATCTGTAATAAATCTTTCAATTTCTCTTTTTATTGTTGTTCCTTTTGGTGTTAGTAATGGTAATCCTGAACCAACTATTTCACTAACTACAAATAAATCAAGTTCTTTTCCAAGTTCTGCATTGCTTTTTAATGATTTTTTTGATTCTGCTTTTTTCATAACTGGATAAGAAAAAGCTTGTTTATAAAATTATTCTAAAAGACCAAGACTTGCTTTAATTGCTCTATTAACTTTATTCATTATAAAATTATCTAAAAATCCTACTCTTTTGATAATTCTTTGTTGATCAATTGTCTTAATTTGATTTAATAAAATTGTTGAATTTTGACTTAATTTTGAATCCTCTTTTTTTAATATTACATTTGTTGGGTATTCTTTTTTAAACATTTTTGTGGTTATTGGAGCAACAATTGTAGTTGGAGAATAATTATTAAAAATATTGTTTTGTATAATAAGAGAAGGCCTTACTCCTCCTTGTTCGCTTCCTTTAACTGGTTCAAAGTCAACAAGAATGATATCTCCTCTTTTGAGTCCCATCCTAGTTATCCTTCCATTCCCAATCAAAATCTTCTTCAATAGCTTCAAATTCTTTAGTAATTTTTAGACTTTCTTCTGCTGTTTCTTTTGCTCCTTCAATCATTAACTCAATATAATTTTTTCTTTGATCTTCAACTAGTTTCATTAAATTAACAATTATTTGTTCATAGGTTTCTTTATTTTGTCTTAGTCTATCCAGATCTTTTTTCACATTTTCATTTAATTGAATTGTTGTAACCATTGAACTATAGAATAACTATAGTTTATAAATCTTATTGTTTTCTTGGCTACATCCCAAGTAGTTTTTGAGACCTAATTTTCATTCAAAAACTAATTGAT
>JBBSXH010000142.1:0-4047 GCA_038045865.1 Nanobdellota archaeon | reverse complement strand
TTATCTTAAGCTTTCATCCCCACAGCAAGCTGTGGGGTATTCACGAGAATAAAAATAAGTGATTATTTCTTCCCTTCAATTGCTAAATAAGATTTGCATTGAGCAATAAATTCTTCAACTTCTTCTAAAATTCTATCTTCATAATCATCAACTCTGCTTCTTATAATATACCTGTCATAAACTCCTCTTAAAAATTTCCAGATAGGAGCATCTTCCCATTTATGTTCATAATCCTTTACTAAAACTCCTTTGATTTTTATTTCCACTTGTCCTGTGTTCATCTTTTCTTTTTTGCCTTCTCTTTGGACTTCTATGTCTTTTAATCCTAATATCATCCAGTTTACTTGTATTAAGTACTGGAAATAATCTGAAACCTTTTTTTTAGCATACCATTCTATTTCTATTTTCTTGCTGTCTCCTGTAATCTCTTCAGAATAAACTTTTTCAATAACTTTATAGCCCTCTCCTCTCAACCAGTCATATGCAAAACTATAAAAATCTTTAAAGTGAAAAATTCCTTTTTGCTTTACTTTACCTTGAAATTGTATATCTTTCTCAGCCATTTTAATCTCTTTTTATATTAATCTAAAAGAAACCGCTTATTTAAAAGTTTCTGTAGAAACTTTTAAGCTTCAGAAACTTTGTGTTTCTGAGAGTTCTCAGAATTTAAAAATTCTGAAACCACAAAAATCTTTAGATTTTTGATGCATGAAAATTATAAAAATTTTCAGCACTGAAAATTGTGCAAAACAATTTTCATGTGTTTAAATATTTTGTTAAGAGATAAACGACTAAACCTTTTGATATCTGTTAAATCATACTCGCTTTGTTTGATTATTCATTTAAGCTTTGAAATATGATTAACTTTATTATAGGTGTTTTAATAATATCAAATTATCTTAAAAATTAAATATCTTTACATCTTTTCCTTGCATTCTTCACAAATTAAATTTCCATCAATATTATATAATATATCAAAATCACCGCATTCTTCACAAATCCCTTCTTTAAAAGATTCTCCTGTTTGTTTTCTTTTAAATTTTTCAGCTTGTTCTTTTATTACATAACCTTCTCTTGCAATTTCAAATAATTCTGGCTGAATTTTTAAAATATCTTTTAAAGTCAATAGTCCAATAACTTTTTTTTCTATTGTAACAGGTAATCTTCTGAATTTTGCTTTTTTCATTAAACGAACTGCATCATATACATCTGCAGAGGGTTTTATTGTAGTTATTTTTCTTGTGCAAATGTCTCCTGACTTTATCATTGCTAAATCTGTTTTTGAGTTCTTTTTTGTGAAAACCCACATAATATCTCTTTCTGTTAAAATTCCTTTCAAGATTTCATTTTCAACAATCAAGACACTTCCTACTCTGTTCTTAACCATTAATTTAATTGCATTTAATACAGAAACCTCTGGGTTTATGAAAAGAAAATTCCTTGTCATAATGTCTCCAACCTTTACGCCGGTTTGCATAAGATAATTAGGAAATTTTAATTTATATTAAATGTTGCATGATAATATATACTTTGTAGTATATAGGTTGAGATTTAATTATGCTTTTCGTAAGGGAACCTAAGGTTCCCTTAACAAGTCAACCCTCCTAAAATAGTTTAAGGATATATTTTATTATAATAATGCTTAAAAATGAGAAATGGGTTTGAAAAAGATGATTAATGTAAACATAACAAATATAAAAGAGGGAAAAGAATTCCAACAAAAAGATATTGCGATGTATCTTGAAATGGTTAATCAAATTAGAGAATCAATAAAAGAAACAGGATTAGAAGCAAATGTAACACTAGTGACAAGTAATAATCCTCCTCATTTTGAAATATTTGAAATAAATGATAGAAACAAAAATTATGTTAATATTAGTCCTGTTGGATTTGAAGATTATTTGAGTGGTATAGATATAAATGTTACTAATAGAAAACTTTTTGAACCAATTAGAAAAATAGCAGAAATCTATAAATCTAAATTTAAGCTTGTGAGTGATATAAACATAAACAAAAAATTTTAATCATGTCAGACAAACAACCAATTTATATTCTTCCTGAAAACATGGAAAGAACTATGGGCAGAGATGCTCAAAGAAATAATATTCTTGCTGCAAAACTTGTTTCAGATGCTGTTAAGACAACTCTTGGACCAAAAGGCATGGACAAGATGCTTGTAGATGCTACTGGAGAGATTACAATAACTAATGATGGAGTTACTATCCTTGAGCAAATGGAAATTGAACATCCTGCTGCAAAGATGATGGTTGAAATTGCAAAAACACAGGAAAATGAAGTTGGAGATGGAACAACAACTGCTGTTATGCTTGCAGGAAAATTACTTGAGAATGCAGAGAAATTATTAGATATGAAAATTCATCCAACTGTTATTACAAAAGGTTATACTCTTGCTGCAAACAAAGCAAAAGAATTTTTAATTGATGCAAGCGTGGAAATTAATTTAAGTAAAAAAGAAGAATTAAAAGCAATTGCTATGACTGCAATGACTGGAAAAAGTGCAGAAGTTGTAAAGGATAAATTCGCAGATATTATTGTTGAAGCAATTGCACAAATAGAAGATAATGGAAAAGTAGATATAACTAATATTCAAATTGAGAAGATTAAAAGTAATGGGATTGAGAATACTGAACTAATAAAAGGGATTATTATTGACAAGGAAAGAGTTTCTATTGATATGCCTGTAAAAATTGTGAATGCAGAAATTGCACTTATTTCTGAATCATTAGAAGCAAGAAATCCAGAAGGTGATGCAAAAATCTCAATTACAGAACCTTCTCAATTCCAGAGTTTTATTGAAAGAGAAGATTTAATTTTAAAAGGTTTAGCAGACAAAATTATTTTTTCTGGTGCAAATGTAGTTTTCTGTCAAAAAGGTATTGACGATATGGTTCAATATTATCTTGCAAAAAAAGGAATTTATGCTTGCAGAAGAGTTGCTAAATCTGATATGGAAGATTTGTCAAGAGCAACTGGCGGAAAGATTATTAGTAATTTAAATGATTTATCAAAAGAGCAATTAGGTTATTCTGAAATTGTTGAAGAAATAAAAAATGGAGAAGAAACAATGACTTATGTAAAAGGTTGCAAAAATCCAAAAGCACTTACTATTTTAATTCATGGAGGAAGCAGTCATGTTATTGATGAAATGGAAAGAGCATTAAAAGATGGATTAGGAGATGTTGCAAATGTTGTAAAATATAAAAAGATTGTTGCTGGTGCAGGTGCTATTGAAATGGAATTGAGCAAAAGATTAAAAGAATTTGCAAATAGTTTAAAGGGCAGAGAACAATTAGCTGTTCAAGAATTTGCAAATGCTTTGGAATTTATTCCTTTAACTCTTGCTGAAAATGCTGGATTAGACCCAATAGATGTTTTAACAGAATTAAAATCAAGGCATGATAATAATGAAAAATATGCAGGAATTAATATTCTTAATAATAAAGTTGAAGATGCTTTAAGAGCAGGAATTATTGAACCAATGAAGATTAAATCTCAGGCAATTTCATCAGCAACAGAAGTTGCTGTAATGATTTTAAGAATTGATGATGTGTTGGCTTCAAAAACATCATCAAAGGGAAGCAGGACTAAAATGCCTATGGGTGAGTTTGATTAGTTAATTTCTTATTTTTTGATATACTTGAGTTGCTGAATTTCCTTTTTAAATGAATTATGATTAACTAACTATGACTATTCATTTGGCTCTCCCAATCGCATAATCTATAAATATTTTAGAAACTATTATGTAATTGCTCTGCTCATAAAAACATTTCTTATTTTTATTTATTACTAAAATGCTTTTATTCTCCTCCTGCTCGCCAAATAACCACTTTTTCTTTTTGATAATATTAACAAAATAATCAGTGAAAAAATTGAGCATGTGATGAGCATTTGCATTTTAGCATAGAAATAAAATAAGAAATGCAAGTGCGAAGGATTTTTGATGGTTATCTTTGAGTAAAATCATATTTTACGAACAAATTTAAAATAATGGTTTATAAGCAAAAGTTAGCAAGTCCAATGATATAG
>JBBSXH010000141.1:0-1010 GCA_038045865.1 Nanobdellota archaeon | reverse complement strand
TAAACCACCACTTTTTGACGCATCAGTTTGGTCCAGCAGCAAATTTGCATATTCTAAATCTTTTTGATAAACATCAGAGCTATTATTAAACCAATATTCTTGCCTATAAGGCGTGTGTGTTCTTTTGCCATCCGCAAATGTGTCAGGAAGTGAATATGCAAGTGCTTTTCTGATTTTTTTATCTGATAAAAGGGGATCGGAATTGTTAAAAAATACCGTTACAATTTTATTGTGATTAATGTTTTTTAATACATTTGTATTTTTAAAAGTGTCAAGGCTAACTCTTTGTTTGTAATCTAGGCTGTTAATGTCAATAATTGAGCTAACTTCTCCTAAAACATACGCGTTTTTCAAAGCATCCTGCGTATCGTAAAAAATATATTTAAATGTCTTCTTGTCAGTTATTGAGGTAATCTCTATGCTCCGGATAAAATCCCCGTTAGTTTCTATATCATTTATTTTATAATTTGAAATTCCAACATAATTTTTTTTAAATATTTTGTGATTTGCCAGAGTTACTAAAAATGGGGAATACTTATCCTTAAGTTTGAAAACAATAACTTGTTCTGCGGGCCGCTCTATTAGCACATTTTCAAAATTATATTTAATTGACCGGGAATCAAGCTCTTTTTTGTCAGAAAAAAAAATACCTGTAGGCAGGTAAAAGATAAATGTTTTACCATCGTCTTTTATTTCCCAGGATTTTGCAAGATCAGGCACCACCTCGCCTTTTGCAGAAACCTTAGTTAAACCCCGGGATACTTGGCTTTGTATGATATCGGGTAAGTTATTTGGGAGATCACGTATTGAGTAAATTCCAGCTATTCCAATGCTTTGATTATCAATTACCGGAGTTTTAGAGAGAAAAAAATTTCTGTTTAAAAATATGAATAAAAAAATTGCTAGTCCAAAAATGAAAGATGCTAAAATTGTTTTTCCCCATTTTTTTAGGTAGGCCCGAAACAACCAGAAAATGAGTCTTTTACGTTTTAAAAAAATCATAACTTCGC
>JBBSXH010000140.1:0-5572 GCA_038045865.1 Nanobdellota archaeon | reverse complement strand
TTTATTTTTTAATTAATTATTTAATTTATTTTTTTTTGATAATATTCTAACCATTTGTTAATAATAAACAACTTTTATTCGCTTGAGCAATTTAGCCAAAGCGATTTAGTTTTATTAATTACTAAATGTATGGTTTGTTATTGATTATTTTATATTAAAAATAAGAATAAGATGTTTTTAATTGTTTTTATAATCCAGATACATTTAATGTAAGAGGTAGATTTAAGAATCACAATGTTTTTAAAGCATATTTATCTCTAACTAAAATGGCTGAAAGAATTGTGGAACACACAGAACACAGAATTGATAATAATCCTGATGAAATAACTACTTCTAAAATTATTGATAAGATGAAACATAATCCTTGGATTGTTTCTTCTATTATTTTAGGTATTGCTGTTTTAGTTTTATTATTTTTTGTTTTCAAAGGAGGAATTACTGGGAATGTTGTTAAAGAAGATGTTGTTGCAGAAAACCTTATAGCATTTGCAAATGCTCAAGGAGCAGATGCAACATTAGTGGAAGTTAATGATAAGGGTAATTTTTATGAAGTTGTACTTTCAATTGGCGGACAAGAAGCTCCAATTTATGTTACAAAAGATGGAAAATATTTCACACAAGCACTTATTCCATTAACTGGAAGTGTTGTTGATAATTCTAATACAGACACTAATACTCAAACTCAAGCAGATGTGCTTAAATCTGATAAACCTGTTGTTGAATTATATGTGTTTACATATTGCCCTTATGGGACACAATCTGAAAAAGGTATTATTCCTGCTGTAAATTTATTAGGTAATAAAATAGACTTTAAAATAAGACAAATTGGAGCAATGCATGGAGAATATGAAAAGATTGAAGCTCAAAGACAATTATGTATTGAAAAAAATTATCCTACTAAATTCTTAGATTATGTAAATGATTTTGTATCAAGTTCTGAGGTTGGAGGTTGTAATGGGGATGCAGCTTGTGTTGGTCCAAAAATAGATGTTTTGTATACTAAACTAGGAATTGACAAAGCTAAGATAGAAAGTTGTATGAAAACTAATGGAGCAACATTATATTCTGCAGAAGAAGCAAACTCTAAAACTCAAGGAGTTAGTGGTTCACCAACATTAATAATCAATGGAGAAAAAATACAATCAGGAAGAGATTCTGCAAGTTATCTTGCAACAATTTGTTCTGCATTTAATACAGCACCTGCTGAATGTTCACAAACATTAAGTTCTGATTCACCAAGTCCTGGATTTGGAAGTTCAACAACTACAGGTACAACTCATGGTTCTCCTCAATGTTGAAAGGCAATAAAGAGATTTAAAGAAGATGGATTAGATTACTTTTGATAAAACGATGTTGGTAATGTGTAAATCTTACCCTTTTTGTAGAAGAGAGATTAAGTTTTGCGAGATAAATTATAAAATAGTTTAACAAAATAATTAAATAAAATCAAAATAAATAGATTTAAATAGTTATTTTTAAAATAAACCTTATATAATCAATATGAAAATAAAAGAATTAAAATCAGGGCAGGGAAATGTTGAAGTTGAAGGAGAAATTACAGAAATAGAAGAACCAAGAAACTTTAATAAATTTGGAAGACAATTAAGAGTTGCTAATGCTTTTTTAAAAGATGATTCTGGAAGGATAAAATTAACTTTATGGAATGATGATGTTTCAAGATTTAATAAAGGAGACAAAGTTAAAATTGCTAATGGTTATGTTGGAGAGTTTCAAGGAGATTTGCAATTAACTTCTGGTAAATTTGGTAAGATTGAGAAGATTGGTAATGCTGAAGTAGATGAAAAGAGCGAGGTATCTGTTGATGATGCTTCTCTTGAAGATGCTCCTATGGATGAAAGCCAGGATGATTATTAATTCAAAATAAAAAATTCTAAACTATTTTTGAAACTTGTTGGTAATGTGTAAACTGGATATTTTTGGAGATGAGTAGATTAAGTTGTGATGAGTAACTAATGTGTAGGGAGATGTTAATCAAATGTAATAATCTTCTGCATAACTTAAATGATAGATTACAAAGCTTAAAAATATAAGCCAAATCTGTTTGATTAATAGATATTAGAAGTTAAATTAGAAAATAAATTCATTTTCTAAACCTATTCAGATTATTTGAAATAATTATTGCTCCTCTTCTTTCCTTTAACCAATCGGTTTCTTTTTCATCTAAATCTAATTTCTTTTCTGCAATTTGGTCAATTATAAATGGAATTAAAAATGCTTCTTTGTTTGCTTTCTTTTTTGACATGTGAGTAAATCTGGCATATTTTTCTATTATTGATTTCTTTTTTGCATTTATTTGGTTTGATAACCAAATCTTTAGTATTCTTGAAGGTTTTTTATATGAAGTAAATTTAATAGATTTTTGTTTTGTTGCTGAAGAAATTCCTACTGAAAGAAAAAAGTTTTCATAAACTAAAAATCTCCAATATTGTTGTTTGTAAATTCTACCTTTGAACAAATCTGCTCTGCTTAATGCATCATATGCTTTTACTAATGCTTCTCCTTGATATTCCATAGGGATATTTTCTTCAACCCATAAAATAATTTCATCTAATTCCATTTGAGTTGAGTCATAGGCATTTATTGTTTCAGGATTTGTAGGATATTGAAATATTTTTTTAAGAGCATTAAAAATAGTGTCTTGTTTTTCTCTTTCTCCTATTTCTTCAATAAATGCATCTTCACCTAAATTAAAAATTGACTGCAAGTCATTTAATGCAGCTCTTACATCTCCTTTTGATTTCTTTGCTATTAGTGTTTGAGTTTCAAGTTTTACATCTTTATTTTCTTTTTTTAATATTTCACTGATTATATTAAAAATTATTTCTTGTCTTAATTCTTTTAGAGTTATTATTTGGCATTTTTTTCTTAATAAATTAAATTTTCTTTGCCAGATATCATTTGCAGTTATAATCATTGGATAAGGGCTTCTATCAATTAGGACGAGGAGTTCTGGTAACCCTCCTCTATCTGAACCAGTTATTCCATCTGCTTCATCCATTAAAATTAATTTCTTTTTTCCAAATAAAGATTTTTGTTGAAGAGAGGGTTTTAATACTTCATCTAATTTTAATCTGTTTCTTAAATCACTTGCATTTAATTCAAATAATTCTGAATCAAATTCTTTTGCTAATGCAATAGCCATTGATGTTTTTCCTGTTCCAACAGGACCATTAAGAATAAGTGCTCTTTTTTTTGGAAATGATTTAAAAAAAGTTTTAAGTTCTTGAATAACTAAGTCCTGTCCTTTTATCTCTGAAAAGGTTTTTGCTCTGTATTTTTCAATTAAAGGAAGTGAGTTTAAGGGGGGCATTTTTAATTATTGTTAGTATCTATTTTTTTATAACTTTCAAAATGAATTGTTTTATCATTTATATCATAAACTTCATGAATAATATAATGGCCTTTTGTAAAGGGTTTTTTATCTTTTAGAAAATGTGTATACTCAATTATAGTTATGCTTGCAAGAGGTCTTGATAATTTCTGATTTCCTTGTGTTTCTAATAAAGGAATTTCTCCTTCTAACCAATAATTTCTTTGTCCTTCTTTTCTAAACTTATAAACTTTATTTTTTCTGCAAATTTTCTGGTAAACATTCATCTTCTAATTTCCCCTTTGTTCCAAATTCTCTTAATGCTAAATCTGGATTAAATTCTACTTGTATCCCCATTTTATTTAAAATTACCTCGTCATTCCTTTTCCAGCAAGGACAAAACTTGCAAGAAGAGATTCTAATTGGATAAATTCATCGCTTCCTTCAACTAATCTAAATTCAATCTCACCTGTTTTTTCTGTTAATCTCACCTTTAATTCGTCGTCTATCTGCAAATTCCAAACTTCTTTTTGAATTGATTTTATTATATCTGTTCCTGAAACAGATTCTTTTAACATTACATCTAATAATTTTTCTTTTGCTTTTAAAAAATCTCCTGAAAGTGCATATTCAAGAACAATTTTTACATCTGCAGGTTTTGCACTTGACATTAAAGTTCTTATTAATTCAGTAGTGATTGAAGGAGAAATAGAAGCAGATGCTTGGAGAAGGTTTATTACTCTTCTGCAATCACCTTCACTTGCTTCATAAAGAGTTTCTACTGATTCTTCTGGAATCTGAAGATTTTCTTTTTCTGCAATTACTTTTATTCTTTTTTCAATATCTTTTTTTTCTAATAGCTTAAATCTGAAAACAGCGCATCTTGATTGGATTGGGTCAATTATTTTTGAAGAATAGTTGCAGGACATAATAAATCTGCAGGTTGATGTGAAATTTTCCATAGTTCTTCTTAATGCTTGCTGTGCTTCTTTTGTTAGAGCATCTGCTTCATCCATAAATATGACTTTAAATGGAACATCTCCAATTGCTTTTGTTCTTGCAAAGTCTTTTACTTTTTGTCTTACAACATCAATTCCTCTTTCATCAGATGCATTTAATTCCAGATAATTTTCTTTCCAATTAACACCAAATAATTCTTTTACTACAATTAGAGCCAGAGTTGATTTTCCTGTTCCTGCAGGACCTGCAAAGAGCATATGGGGGATATTTAGAGAATTAGTAAGGCTTTGGACTTTTTTGATAATATCATTTTGTCCAACAACTTCTTCAAACTTTTTTGGGCGGTATTTTTCAGTCCAAATTGTTAGTTCTCTTGAATTTATCTCTTTTTTTCCTGTGCTTAATATTTCCATTTTAGAATACTTTGAAATGGAGTATTTGTTTTATAAAGATTGTTATGTTTATATATAATCTTTATAGATAGTTGGAAAGTTTAGTATTTATTATATGACTGAAATCTTATTTAACAGGGTTAATATTTTTGAGAAATTCTTGGAAATTAATTGTTAATATTATTGTAGGGATGAGATGGGTGGGAGAATTTTAAGTGAGTTTGATTTTTTGATAATAAATGAAAAATAATCTTAATCACTTTGTTTTATCATCTGTAAAAATGGAAAGTTTTAAACATTATTAGAAATAAAAGAAATTCAAGTTTAGACTTGTCTTCTTGAATTTCATATAAACTAATTTTTAGTTAAATTAAAATAAATAATCAATAACAGAATTATCTAAAAATTACTAATTCCTTCTTTGCTTTCTTTTTTTCTTGACACGTCTAAGCCGTTTTCTCTGCCATTTCCATCTCATTTGGTTTTTCTTTTTCCAACGTCTTGAACTTCTTTTCATAATAAAAAGTGATAAAGTGGATTTATAAATGTTTTTAAAGTATTTTACAAACCAATAATGTTTTTAAATGCCTCTTTAACTATAATTTAATGAAAGATGATAATAGACAACAAATAGAAGAAAGAGTTATAGGTGTGATTACCTCTTTTATTGGTGATAAATCTATACTAATTAATGGACAAACTGATTTGGCAAAAATATATGATTTAGATACTTTGGAATCAGCTAGATTAATTTTTGGTCTTGAAGATAAATTTGGCATATCTTTTCCAAATGAAGATGCAGATAAATTATTTAAAACTGAAAAAAACAAAGGCATAGATTATATTTGTTCTGCTCCTGTTAAGGGGTTTGTAGATTATGTTTCTGAAA
>JBBSXH010000139.1:0-4048 GCA_038045865.1 Nanobdellota archaeon | reverse complement strand
AGGTTCGTGTTCTTTGAGAAATGGGATAAGAGTTTCTATTGGAAATAATAATGAGAATTTTGTTTTAGAATTTAGCAATGCGTTTAATAAAGTATTTGGGCTTAATGCAAAATTATCCAAATCTAAATTTAGATGTTCTGAATTAAAAATAGTGAATAAAGTTGCTTCATTATTTTGGCAGGTTTTGTTTGGAGATTCTAATTATTCTTCTGAAACTAAAAAAATTCCTGATATTGTTTTTAATTTGAATAAGGAATTGCAATTAGAGTTTTTGAGAGGTTATTTCTTGGGTGATGGAACTCTAAGCGAACATGGAATTTCTTTTACAACTGTCTCTAAAGATTTAGCCAATCAACTTATGTATCTATTACAATCGTTTGGAGTTGTGGCTGGTATGAGCATAAGAAAACCTTTAAAAAATGATAAGATTATTTCAAAACAGGATGTTTATACTATTAATATTACTGCAAAAGAGGATATTATTAATCTAAAGAGAGTATGGGAAAATCATAGAAATGCTTTTTATTTAAACAAAAAGCTAAATTCTAATTTTCAATCTATTAACAGAAAGTTTGTAAAAATTTCAGATGATTTAATTGCTCTTGATGTTGTTGGTATTAAAGAAGTTCAAGCAAGTAATGGACAAGTGTATGATTTTTCAGTAGATGAAGATGAGAATTTTATAGCAGGTACTGGAGGATTGTGCTGTCATAATACAGATGCAGATGTTGATGGAAGTCATATTAGAACTTTACTTTTAACTTTATTTTTTAGATATGTGCCTGAATTAATTGAAAATGGAAATATTTATGTTGCTGTTTCTCCTCTTTACAGGATAAGAAAGAAAAAAGATTATTATGTTTATTCTGATGAGGAATTAAAAAAGACTTTGGAAAAGATTGGTGGTGGAGGAGAGGTTCAGAGATTTAAAGGTTTAGGAGAAATGAATCCAGAACAATTATGGGAAACAACTATGGATCCTAAGACAAGAATTTTGAAAAGAGTTACAATTGAAGATGCTGTTATGGCTGATGAAACTTTTAATATGCTGATGGGAGATTTAGTTGGGCCAAGAAGAAAATTCATTGAATTAAATGCAGATATTGCTGAGGTGGATATCTGATGGAATTTATAATTGTAAAAACAACTGTTGAAAGTAAAAAAGATGCAGAAGATTTAGCTAAAAAAATAATTGAGGCTAAGCTTGGTGCTTGTGTTCAAATTAGTGAAATTAAAAGTATTTACAAATGGAAAGGAAAAATAGAAAATAATAAAGAATTTAAAATTGAAATAAAAACATCTTCACAAAATTACAAGAAATTACAAGAATTTATTATTAAAAATCATAAATATGAACTTCCAGAAATTATTGCTATTAAAATAATCGCAGGTTATAATAAATATTTAAATTGGATTACTAAAAATTAAATATGGCGCCAAAAGAAAAAAATCATGATATTGATGATGAAGTTGATGAAACTCCAAGTGAAGAAGACTTAGAAACAATTGAAAAAGAAGCAGAGGAAACAGAAGAAACAGAAAATGGAAACGGAAATGATATTGAAAAATTAGAGAAAACAGAACTTAATCTTAAAGACATGGATGAAGATAGAGTTATTGCAAGTGAGATTTCTACTGAAATGAAAAAAGCATATATTGATTATGCAATGTCAGTTATTGTTTCAAGGGCTTTACCTTCTGCTGAAGATGGTTTGAAACCTGTTCATAGAAGAATTCTTTATGCAATGAAGCTTTTAGGTTTAGAAAAAGGAATGACTAAAAAATCTGCAAGAATTGTTGGGGATACTATGGGTAAATTCCATCCTCACGGAGATATGGCAATTTATGATGCAATGGTTAGAATGGCTCAGGATTTCTCATTAAGATATCCTTTAGTTCATGGACAAGGAAATTTTGGTTGTTTTACTGCAGATACAAAAGTTAAATTAACTGATGGAAGAAATTTATCTTTTATTGATTTGGTTGAAGAGGATAAAAAAGGTAAAAGAAATTTTACATTTACAATAGATAATTATGATGTTAAAATTGTTGAAATAAAAAATCCAAGATTAACAAGAAAAAATGCTGAAATAATAAAAGTTATTTTAGATAATGGTGAAGAGATTAAATGTACACCTAATCATAGATTTATGTTAAAAGATGGGACTTATAGAGAAGCTCAATATTTAGAATCAGGAAATTCTTTGATGCCTGCTTATTTTAGGTTTTCTACAAAAGAAGACGATACAAATGCTATTGGTTATAAAATGATTTTTCAACCTAAATCAAATTCTTGGAATTTTGTTCATATTTTATCAGATGCTTGGAATTTAGAAAATGGAATTTATGTAAACTCTGCAGGAAGAATAAGGCATCATTTAGATTTTAATAAATTAAATAATAATCCAGATAATATTAGGAGAATGAATTGGAAAGAACATTGGCAAACTCATTATAATTTTACTTCTCAAAAACATAAAACTGATTTTGAATATGTTAGAAAGCTTGCTGAGGGAAGAGATAAATTTTGGAGTAATTCTGAAAATAGAGAAGCTTATTCTAAAAGAATGAGTGAAAGGAATATTGATAATTGGAAAAATGAAGATTATAGAAAAGAAATGACTATTACTCTAAGTGAGGTTAATAAAAAATATTTAGCTGAACATCCTGAAAGAATTGAAGAAATAAGAAAAACTGCTTCTATAACTATGAAAAGAATGTGGCAGAATCCAAAATATAAAAAATTATTTCATAATCAAATTGTTGCATCTAATAAAAGAAGAGAAACAAATTTAACTGGAAAAAGAAAATTCTTAAATATTTGTGCTTATTTAAAAGAAAATAATATTATTTTAAACAAAGAAAATTATGAAAAGATAAGAGAAGAGATTTTTGGGAAGGGATTTACAACTTGGGATTTAGCAGTTCAGAAGTATTATAATAAGGATTCTAATCTTGTTTTGTGTGAAATAAATGGAAATCATAAAGTTGTTTGTGTTGAAAAATTAAATCAATTTGTAGATGTTTATGATTTAACAATAGACAAAACCCATAATTTTGCTCTTGCATCAGGCATTTTTGTTCACAATTCACTCGACGGAGATAATGCAGCTTCAAGTAGATACACAGAAGCAAAATTAAATAAGATAGCAGTAGAATTATTAAGCGACATTGATAAAGAAACAGTTAGGTTTATTCCAAATTTTGATAATTCAATGGAAGAGCCTGTTATTCTTCCTGGAAAAGTTCCTAATTTATTAATTAATGGGAGTTCTGGAATTGCGGTTGGAATGACTACAAATATTCCTCCTCATAATTTAATTGAAGTTTGTGATGCAATCATAAAAGTAATTGATAAGCCACAAATTACAATCCCTGAATTAATGGAAATAATTCCTGGCCCAGATTTTCCAACTGGTGGAAAGATTTCTTCTGAAAATATGAAATTATTATATGAAACAGGAAAAGCGGGTTTTGTTGTAAGAGGAAAAGTTGGAACAGAAACCAAAAAAGATAAAGAATATATTATTATTACAGAAGTTCCTTATCAAACAAATAAAGCAGAATTAGTAAAACAAATAGCTCAATTAGTAGGAGATAAAAAATTACCTGATATTAAAGATTTAAGAGATGAATCAAGTAAAGGAAAAGTTAGGGTTGTTATTGAACTGAGAAAAGGAGCAGATGCCCAATTTACAATTAATAGATTGTATAAGTCAACAAGATTGCAGAGCAAGTTTGATGCAATTTTAGTTGCTCTTGTTAATGGAGTTCCTAAACAACTTAATCTTAGAGATTTGATTAATGTTTACATTCACTATAGAAGAAAAATAGTAAGAAAAAGAGCAGATTTTGATTTGAAAAAAGCAGAAGACAGAGAACATATTGTTAAGGGATTGTTAATTGCTTTGAAAAACATAAATGAAGTAATTGAAACAATTAAGAAAAGTAAAGAAGATGCTCTTGAGAATTTAATGAAGAAATTTGGATTTACTAAAAAACAAGCAGAAGCAATTCTTGAAACTAAATTAAGACAATTAAGTTCTTT
>JBBSXH010000138.1:0-1210 GCA_038045865.1 Nanobdellota archaeon | reverse complement strand
TTTTTAATTGGTTCTTGCCATTGATAAATATCTAAATCTATTCCCCAAGGAACATATATAGCATTTTCTAATAAATAATCTTCTTTTAATAATTTATAGGAACTTTTGGTTGGACATACTAAATAATTAAATTGTTTGTAATATGAAAGTTCGGCAGGATTAAAATTTTCCCAAACAATATAATTAATTGATTTTATTGATAATTTATTACATATTGAAACAAGATTTTTTGTATGTTGTTCCTCTACAAAAATTATTGTATCTAATTTATTTGATATTATCCATTGCTCAAAATCCTCAGTCTCAATTTGGTATGTTGGGTATAATAGAATGTTATCATGAAAACAATTATCCCAATACTTTATTTGCTTATGTCCGTCAGCTACAGACATTCTCGCTAATATTGCTATATTGGCATTTGGGATATGCCATTGGATGGCTTGCTTTATCTGGTTGCAGATAACACCAGAACCCCTGTCAAAAAGGACTGATACTATTCCGATATTCAATATTTGCTCCTTTTAGGAATCTTCATTATTATATTATATCAGATATTTTAGAAAAGGCAAGAAGTTTTTATTATAATAAGCAGTCTATAAGTCTATTTAGCATTATATTTTGATAAAAACTTACCCAATATTGTCTATTAAAATTTGTCTTCATATGACAAGAAATCCCTAAAGTAATTAAATTACTTGGGTCATTATTCTTTTTATCATAATCTATATGATGTGCATGAAGTCTACTATGTATTTCTGTACAATTTGGAAATTGACAAGTATAGTTGTCTCTTTCATATATAAATTGTTTTATATGTTTAAATTCTTGTGGGTATATTTCAAAACTTTTACCACCTTGCCAAGTTGGGGACAATTCACCAGATAAATTAGGCATGTTCTGTTTTATTTTTGATATAGCTTCCTCTGTATGTTTTTTACCATAAAAAGGATTATTCTCACCTATATTTTTCCCTTTATGTGCTTCAGAGTTTTTTCTTTTGGTTTCTTCTGATTGAGTCTTTCCAAAATTATGATTTTTTGTTCCTCGGTGTGATTCAGACATTTTTTGTCTTGTTTCTTCTGTAGGATGTGTACCATATAATGAACTATTTTCACCACTATTTGCTTCTCTTATTTTTTGTTTTGCTTCTTCTGTATGCTTTTTTCCTGTCATGGGGCTTTTTACCCCAAACATAGGATTATTTTCCCCT
>JBBSXH010000137.1:0-4178 GCA_038045865.1 Nanobdellota archaeon | reverse complement strand
AAAACCAATTATTTATATAAATGAGCTAATTTTAGTTGAGAAAGCTCATCTACTGTATTAACTATATGCCTCGCTTCGCTCGGCAGTAAACTTTTGTCTGCTTCACAATTTCCTCATACTCCGAGCAGTTTCATTTTAGTGTCCATTCATTCAATAAGAAATGAAACTGCGAGATATTGTTCCGCAGAAATTTTCTAACTTGTTAATATCTATTAAATCGTACGAGTTTTGAATTGAGTTTTTTTAAGAGGGGCTTTAATTGTTTAAGTTCTGAAATTAATTCCTTAAATTTTGCAGATGATGAAATTAAGCTATGCAGATGATAATTCAAAAATATTAAATTTTCCCACAAAACTTCTTGCTTATCTTACACTTTATCGAACTCATAATATTATTAACAAATTCTTAGCATTATTAATTCATCAAAATTAAAAATCATTTTGGGTCTTTTGCTTCAACAACATGAGTTATTTTATCTCCAAATCCTAATATAGACACATAAATATTCAAAGGATAATTAATTTCTTTGTTTAATATATTATTAAATGCTGTCTTATATCTTTTTTGAAAATAAGGCAAAGAGTATTTTCTCGCTGCTTCAACAGATAAATCCATCCCACCTTTTATTATTTCAAGGTATTTTTGAGTATCTGCTCTTTCAAATAAAATTTCATAATCAAGAATAACAATTCTATTATCTATATTAATAATTATATTATCTAAATCCTTTTCAACACTCTTAACGAGTTTTTCTAATTCTTGATGATTGAAAAATCTTCTTTCAATATCCTTTTTATAATTTATTAAAGGTACACCAACAGGTTCTCCAATTTTAACTTTCATCTCATTAAATCAAATTCCCCACAGCCCCGCTTACCTTAACAATTTTCAAATCCTTATTACTCATTAAAAAACTTGTTCTAATTTTATCTAAACAATCCCTGTTTATAGCTAATACAACAGAATTATTGTTTTCTTTAATGAACTGTGGACTTGCTTCTGCCCAGCCAAGAACCCCAATAAATTCTAAAATAACTTCTTCAATTATCTTTTTATTTACATTTGTTCCTTTAATTAACAAATATCTTTTATGTTCTCTGTGCGAGGGTTTTAGGGGTTTCATATTGATTTTGGTTTACCTTTTTTCAGAAAAAGGTATTCTTTGTTCAAACTTGTCTTCTATGAAGAAAGTTTGTGTCTTGGCTTTATGTATTTTTTAAATTCTTGTTTATATTGTTTTTTAGTATTTTCAGTATATTTATCTTTTTTGCTCATTAAGATAATTATTCCAATAATTATTAATATTAGTCCAATAGGATAAATAAATCTTTCTTTGTAAGAAATAGGTTGAGTTTGATTAATTTCTTTATCTTTTTCTATTTCTTCAATAGTTTTACCAGTGGTAGTAGGAGTTTTTGAAATTAATTCGCTAATTGTTTGAATTGTTAAATCTGCCTTATTAGCTGTAATTGAATTTAATTTAACATACAAATCATAATAATCTGAATTTGTTAAATTTAATTTTGCACTTTGTCCAATTCCAAGTTTTAAATTAAGAACATTACTTTGAATTGTTAGATTAACATAATCATTTCCTATTTGATTTATTGTTAAAGTATGTGTTTCAGCACCTTTATCAAAAAAGGTAAATTTAATTTTATCATCTTTAGACAATTGTTTTGTATATCCACTAAATGTTTCTGAAATACTTGGAATATAAACCATTGATTTAATAGAAGCTCCTCCTCCGCTACTCCCTCCGCCACCAGGACTTCCAGTATCTACTGGAGCAGTATAACTTACAATTAATTTTCTTTCTTCAGAATTATTTATATTCCCTGCAGAATCTGTGCAATTAATACTCCAATTATAATTTGCATTACTTAATGATTTAGAAATAGTTTCAGTTGAATTAATAATAACCGAACTATCTGTTTCATTAGCAGTATTATCAATTATCAAACTGCAATTTGCAATTGAAACATCAGAAACATTATATGTAAAACTTATAGTAGAAGCACTTGTCCAAGTAGTAGAATTTGCAGGAGAAATTAAATTAATTTGAGGTTTTGTCACATCATAAGTTATTGTGCGGTTTGAATCAGAATTTGCAAAACTATTATTGTTATAAGCAATACAATTCCATAAATAGTTATTTTCAATTGTAAAATTATAACTGAAATTAGTCTGATTGCTCGTTCCAGTTATGTTTGTTGTTAGATTATAAATTAAATTACTTGTTGAGTTCCATAAATAAAAAGTTATGTTTGTCAAGTTTGAATTAGTGCTTGTGCTGTTGCAAATAAATGTTTTATTTTGATTTGCAAGATTAATAAAAGAATTATTTTGAGGTGAAATAAAACTCATAGCAACTCTTTTTAATATTGAATTAACTGCAGAATAGACATCAATTCTTGAAAAATTTAAATTAGTTCCACCAGTATCATTTATTTGTTTTCCTGTTGAGTTAAGAAGATTTTGAATTTCAGAAGGTGTTGGAACTCTTCCTTCCTGCAATCTATAAAGTTGTCTTATTAATGCAAAAGCACCAGCGACATGTGGGGTGGACATAGAGGTGCCTGAAAAGGCAATGTATGCTCCATTATTGTAAGTAGAGCAGATTCTATTTGAGTCCATACTCCCTGGAGAACAAGACCCACTTCCACCTAAAGTTCCTCCAGGAGCAACTAAATCTGTTAAATTATTTCTATTATAAATAAATGAATCTAATTTTGTAGTTGCTCCAACAGCAGTAGCATTTGTTATACAAGCAGGCGAAGTTATTCCTGTTGTTCCTAAATTATTTCCTGTCGCAATAATTACAGAAATATTTTTAGATGTAGCATTATTTATAGGAGTAAGAAAGTCTAATTGAGGATTTCCATCATAAGTGTTATCACAATAATTTGTATATGGAATTTCATTAAGACTTTCATCAACCATTCCAAGACTCATACTGATAACAGAGATATTATATGTTCCAGCATTATTCACACACCATTCAATAGCTGATTTTGCATCACTTGAAGAACCACTTCCAGTAGAATCTAAAACCTTTACTCCAATTAAATTTGCTCCAATTGCAACTCCGTTAATTGCTCCACTTGCTGCAGCAATTCCTGCAACATGAGTTCCATGTCCATTATCATCTCCTAAAGAACAATTTGCTATACATCCATTTCTGCAATCAATCACACAAGTTTTATTTTTTCCAATTAAAGCAGGATGTGTAAAATCAATTCCAGTATCAATAATACAAATAGTTTCATCAATTCCAGTTAGGTTTGTTCCTGAAACTTGTAGAGGCCAAACTCCTGTTGCATTAATTAATGGAATAGAATCTTGTAAAAAAGCATGAATTTTTTTGTCAATAACAATTGATTCAATATTAGGATTATTATTTAATTCATTTAATTCATTTTCATTAATCTCAACAGCAATTGAATAATCAAAAACATGTTTAACATTTTCTTTTCCAATCTCTTGAATAATATTTTCTTTCACATTGTTTTTCTCTTCTTGAACCGCCATTAAGCTTTTTGCACTTTTAATTAAAAAACCTTTTTCTTGAATTGGCTCTTTTAATGTAATAATAACTCTTACATTTTCAGAATTACCATTAAAAGCACTATAAACTTCATCACTAACTTTATTATTTTCATTATTTCCTAAAGAACTAACTAAAAAAATTCCAATTATTAGAAATAATATTATTCCAATTCCAAAAAATATTTTTCTTTTCTCACTCATTTTTTTATTAAGATTAATTTTATTAATCATTTACCCACAACAATCTCACATTTATTATTAACACAACCACAACTTCCAGCACCACAATCCAAAGGTCCAGAACAAACAGCAGAACACATCATGCCTGTGCAATTAGGTTTTTGTTCTTTCAAAACACAAGAATCAGGATGACAACATGAAGAAGCAACACAATCCTCATTAGTTTTACAACTCAATCCATCATCAATTTTTTCATTATCTTTACTGGCTTTAGCCCCAAAATAAATCACAACAATTAACAAACCAATTAATATTAAAATTATCCATAATAATTTTTTATTATGAGTTATCTTCATTTTATCAACATCTTTTTTTCTTATTATTTTCATCTTCCCTCTTTTTCAGTATCCAAATTTTTTGCCTCATCTTTTTTTGAAAAAAGACGCTTA
>JBBSXH010000136.1:0-1949 GCA_038045865.1 Nanobdellota archaeon | reverse complement strand
AAACATGGCATCCTACGACATAATTGGAAATATTGCAATTCTTAAAGGAGAAGTTAATGATAAAAAGAAAAGCAAAGATGAAAAGTTAAAACAGGCAAAAGAGTTATTGAAAATTCCTTCTATTAAAACTGTTGTTGAAAGAATTGGAAATGTTCATGGTAGATTAAGAACAATTAAAATTAAACATCTTTTAGGAGAGAGAAACTTAATTGCTTTATGTAAAGAAAATAATTGTATGTTTAAACTTAATATTGCTATTTGTTATTTTTCTCCTCGACTTTCAGGAGAAAGAAAAGATATTTCTAAGAAGATTAAAACATCTGACAGGGTTTTAGTTATGTTTGCAGGGGTTGGTGTTTATCCTATTGTTATATATAAGACAAAAAAACCTAAAGAAATTGTAAGTGTTGAGATTGGAAGGGAGTGCTGTAAATTTTTCAAAGAAAATTTAAAATTAAATAAGATTCCTGAAGGCAGGATTAAAATAATCCAGGGAGATGTTAAGAAAAAAGTTAATGTGGGTCTTGGGAAATTTGATGTTATTGTCATGGCTCGTCCTAATCTAAAAGAAAGTTTTTTGAAACAAGCCCTAATTTGTTCAAAAAAATTCACAAGGATTTTTTATAATGGGTTTGGAAATGAGGAAGAAAAAGATAAAATAATTAAGATGTTGATAAAAGAAGCAAAAGAGTTTGGAAAGAAAATTAAAATCTTGAAAGTTTTAAAAGCAGGAGATATTGCTCCATATAAGTTTAGGTGGAGAATTGAGATAAAGGTTTTAAATTAGATTTGATTTTTGATAATAAAATTTAATTGATTTTTGATAATGTGTAAAATTAATCTAAAGGAATAGTTTAGCGAGAAGTTTTGTGAGAAAAGAGATAATGTGAATAAATTCATCATTTGCAAAGCTTTAAAATTGATTTCAAAACTGGTAGAGATTACAAGATGTCAAGAACCATGCACTAAAGTATATAGCATGTTAATGAGTGTGGTTCTTGAACACATCAGAAATTCTTCAGAAAATTTCTGTGCACAAAAAACTTCTGAAAGTTTTTTTAGTGCCTCGAAAATTATATTTGCTTTCTCACGAACTAAAGTAAGGAGTTTACGCAAATATAATTTTCTCAGTATTAACAATTAGATTCAAAAATGAGAATTACTCTTTGAATTAACTTTTAATAATAAACATTATCATGATGATCATAGTCAAGGAGTTTTACAGCCTTTTCATTTTCAAGAATTTCATAAATGAGACAAAAATTTCTGATATGAACACTTCTCTGTCCTGCCATATTGCCTGTTAGGGGTTCTCCAATTTGTGGATTTTCAAGAATTGCTTTAATCTTTTTAGTGAGTATTTCAAATTGGAGTTTATCTTTTTTAGAAAGTTTTGCAAAAATTCTATCCAAATGTTCAGAAGTTATAAGTTCATAAGGCATAAATATAATCAAGCGTACCTCTTCTTAAAATCTTCTATGTTTCCTACTTTAATAAATTTTCCTTTTCTTATGGCATCAAGTTTCCGAAGATATTCTTCTCTAACTTTTGGTCTTATTTCTATTTGTGCTTTTATGAAAGTGTTTATTTGTTTGCTCATGCTTAATCCATGTTCTTTACAAAAGTCAGCAAAGTTTTTATAAACATTTTCTTCCAAATTAAAAGTTTTTATTACCATTTTAGGTTAAATAAGATTATATAATGTTATTTAAATAGTTTTTGGTTGTTATTTTGGAACTTAAATGTTATTATTTTAGATAATTTTTGTAATAATTGTATTTTTTAGGTTTATGTTAATCCTCTGCAAGTATCTGGAAATTAATCGCATAACTCAAAAAACATAAGCCCAAATAAAAAGCATTTGCAAAATAAAGATAATAATATAGTTAAATGCTTTTTATTCTCGTGAATACCCCACAGCTTGCTGTGGGGATGAAAGCTTAAGATAA
>JBBSXH010000135.1:0-1458 GCA_038045865.1 Nanobdellota archaeon | reverse complement strand
TTTGATAGAATATTGTACAAATCTAGATGATAACCCGATAAGGTAACAGTATCCTGGACGATGATATATTTTAAAATTGATGTTGGTAGTGTTAAAATCATTTGATTTTTACAGATAATAAAATTAGTGTTAAAACAATATCAAACAAATCTAAAAATCTCCCACATATCTCATTTTTAATAAGATATCAATAAGTTATCAGAATTTCTAAATAAAAACAGCAGAATTAATCGCATTAGCTGGAAGATTCTTACTTGCTTCAAGTATCTCTATACCTATAGTTTTCCCATCAATATTTAAATCAATATTAACTTCTTCATTTAGAGAAATAGTTTGAGCTACTTCTCCTTCAGCAATATCTTTAAAATAAATATATGCAGCATCTGCTTCTTTATCAAATGTTATTTTCATACTCATTTTATTATAACTGTTACAATCTTTATAAATTTACCTCTTATTGAATACCCTACTTTAAGATTTTTATTATTTTCTTTTTTATAAGATTCAATTTTATCTCCCTTGTTAATAGTATAATCAGGCAATTCAATTGTATTTTGAACTTCTTCTATGCTTATATCTCTTTCAATCATCTTTTGTTTAGCATGTTTTGTAAGAATTAAATCCATTACTTAACCAAGTTATTAGATTATAAAAACTTTTCATTTTTAATAAAATTACTTATCAGGTTTTATCTCAACAGTCACTTTTGTTTTGCAAGGCAATTTAGAAAGTACTTTTTTGAAAAATAATCTTACTTTAGGAAGATTCTGAATTCCATTAAAATAAACAGTAAAAACAGGTCCGCCTTTTTTAACAACAGCAGCTCTTCCTTCAGAAGTTCCAAAACTTAAAGTCATTCCTGTCTGGACTCTTTCTCCTTTACTTGCTCCTGAAAAAACCCTATTATTTCTTAAAATATTATGTGGAAAAACATTGCATCTTAAAAAATAATTTTTCTGAAGAAAATTCTGCAAATCTTTATGCAAAGATTGTCTTGTTGCTTCTAAAGCCAAATCTCTTATCTGAATATTTTCTTGAGTTGAAAGAGTCATTTTAATATTAAATTTACCTGCTTCAAAATCTTGTATATTACCCATATTAAATTTCACAACTTTTTGAGGAGGCACAACTTTAATATAACTATACTGTTGTCTTTTAGAGTGTCTTGTGTTAGCCAAAGGTTTTCTCTTAGAATATGCTGCTGCATCTCTTGGTCCTGCCATGTTTAAATTCTCATTCTCGGAACCTCATCCGAATGTTTTGTGTTTAGAGCTTTAGCGACAACACTATCATTTAAATTTATTGAAAATTGCATAATTTCTATTTTATCTTTAGGAAGACTACAATTTTTAACTCTATCAGCTAATTCATCTCTTGAGATTGGTGGACCTGCAAAATTAGGAGTTGTTCCTTTTTTAAATAAAGCATAAGTTGTTTGCGGAAGAGCGTCTATAGCAT
>JBBSXH010000134.1:0-5790 GCA_038045865.1 Nanobdellota archaeon | reverse complement strand
ATGAAACTTAGGTTTCCTAATGGTTTTAATTTCAATTATTTTGTCTTGATTAAACCATATTACAATGAATGGTTTGCAAAAAAAAGAATGAATTGCTCTTTTTTTTGTTGTTTTAAAAATAAAAAGCAAAGGAAGAGATTTTTTTCTGAACATTAATCCTCTTGCTTGAGAAAAAATATTATCACAGATATTAACTTTTAGACTAATTTTCTTGTTTTTGTAATTAAATTGGAATTTTTCTAATTTCATATTATATAGTTTATAATGAATAACTCCATTATATGTTTTGTGTGATTTGTTCAAGCTTAATCTTATAAGCCAAAGAGTATTAGTTTTTATTAATATTAATATCTATAGTAAGTTGTTAGTTTCAAAATATATTTAAACCCAAAATTTTCTTGTTTCATTTTCTTTTTCTCCTTTTAAACGAACATAATGCTGGTGCATTTTATTAACATTACTTTCACAAACAACATTATGATGTATAAACCCACCACCAAAACTTTTTGGGATGTGCATTAATTCATGAATTAATACTTTGTCTTGTTCTTCTAAGGACATTTTATCAAATCTCTTAGAAATAACTTCTATAACATAAAATCCTTTTCTTCCTAAAGCTAATTGCATTGCTTTTCCAAGGGCATGACATCTTGCGATTGTGCCCCTACTACTACTCCCAAAACTTCTCAAACAAACAACATCACTAATTTTAACATGGGGAAATAAAAGTTTAGATATTTCATTCATCCTTGTTTGGATATCATCTGCTTTTTCATAACTTATTTGCATCTTTTTTTGTTAAAATCTTTGTTAATAATTTATTAAACGATTTTTAATATGAATATGAGTTTTCATTAAGCTATGATTGAACAGCTTACTCTTCTCATCAACATATAGCCCTATTTTTATTTATTATTAACTAGTCTTATTTAATTTTTAATCTCTACAATTTTATCTTTACTCTTTAATCCTTTAATAACATTTATGTTTTCATATTTTTCTTTAAAATATTTTTTTAATAGCTTTAAAAGTTCAATATTTGCTTTGTTGTCTTCTGGAAAAGATTTTAGATGTATTTTATATTCAGTATCAGAAATCTTAATTATACTTTGATTTTCTGAATTGGGTTTTACTTTTATTTTGAGAATCATAATCTATAAAAAGATAGAAGATATTTAAATTATATGAAATTAATATGATATACTTAATTTCTTTAATACGCTTCTTGCCAAATTTGAAGAGAATAGTTAATCGTTTGTTTTCCTTCTTCAATTGATAAATTCAAAAATGTATGATAATTTTTCCAATCTTTAAATTTAGTATACATATTTGCTTTTTGAGAATAAATCCTACTCATTGCATTATGATAATTTCTTCTCTCTCCATCTTTAGGATTGTTTTTTCTATGAAAGTATGTAATCAAATTAAAATCCTCTCTGCAAATATTTTTTCTAACTTCTTTTTCAATATGTTTATCTATACTTCTCTGAATTTTATAAGGAAATATCATCTCGTTATAATTTCAATTCCATCTCTATGCTTTAATTTATGCTCTTTACCTACTGCCTTTTTTGTTCTTATATCAATTGCTTTGACAAAATTATTTCCTAAATCTGTATGAAGATGATAAGCAAAATCCAAGGCAGTTGAGTTTTCAGGAAGCAAAAAACAATCAGGCAAAATCCTTCCTTTTGAATCTGTTAGTTTTGCTCCTGCAGGAAATATCGCAATGTATTTTAATAAATCAAAAACAGCTGAATTTAAAATTTTTTGAATTCCTGTTGAACTATAAACATCCAAAACATTTTTTTTAATGCTTTCAAGTGCTGATTTTTGTTTTGGATTAATTTTATTCTCATTAATTTTAAAATTATTTTCTCCAGGAGTATATTCAATTAATCCATGATTGCTTGCTTCTCTTAATGCTAATTCAGAATCAGCAGAACAAGGAATAATAATCAGTTCTGAAAATTTTTCTTTTAATTTTTTAATATTTTCTTCTGCATTTGGCCTGTCGCATTTATTTGCAGCAATAATCATTGGTTTTGAAATATGCCTTAAATCATGGGCAAATCTTTTTAATTCATTATCATTCCAATCAAATGGTTTTTCAATATTATAGTTTCCTTTTAAAACAACTCTTTTAACATCTGCTTCATTAACTTTTAATCCAGAAAATTGAATAGCAATTGATTTTGGGAAGTTTTCTTTTAAACTCTGGACTTTTTTAGCAAAAACTTTCCAAACTTTTTTTAAAATTCCTAAATACCACATGTCTAATTCATTTTCAAGCATATTAATATCATTAACAGGATTATAGTCCTTTGTTTCTTTTCCTCCTGCATCTGTTTCGCCTGAAGCATCAACAATATGAATTAAAGCATTAGCATTGTTTAAATCATTTAGGAATTCATTTCCTAATCCTTTTCCTTCTGATGCTCCTTCAACTAATCCTGCAACATCCATTAATTCAAAAGGTACGAATCTTTGTCCGTCTATGCAATAGCCCTTAGCAGGATTGCATTTAACTTTTAATTCTTTATCAATACAATCAATTTTAACATATCCTATTCCATGATTTGGTTTTATTGTTGCAAAAGGATATGCTGCTATAAGTACATCTGCAAGAGTGCATGCTTTGAAAAATGTACTTTTGCCTACATTAGGTTTGCCTACAAATCCTACTAACATTTTACATTAACTCCTTATCCATTAAATTAGGTATAATTTTATGTTTTAATAAGTTTGCTAGTCTAAGACTCCTATCATAATTTCTATTAATCCATAAATAATCATCAATATTATCATTTGGATTAAGTTTTATTTTTTCATACAAATCCCCAAAATAACAGATTAGTTCAAGAGGCTCATTTGTTTCATATATTTTATCTTTAAAAGCATCCCAATATTTAATATTTTGAATATTGCAATTAAGTTCTTCATTTATTTCTCTTTTTAAACAATCATAATCGCTTTCTTTATTTTTAATTTTTCCTCCAGGAGAAATATACATATCAATTGTTTTTTTATGAACTATTAATAATTTTTTGTCTTTTAAGCAGATTAATGCAACTTTTGTTACCATTTTGCATTTTTCAAAATCTCATTATAAACTTTTTCTATTTGTTTTTCAAAGGATTTAAGTGCAAATCCATTAGAAATAAAATAATCAGCCATTTTCATGCATTTTTGGACTTGTTGCCCATATTCTGGTTCATTTTTTCCAAAATCTCTTTCATCTATTTCTAAAAATCCGTCCCAGTCTTTTGGGTCACTAGGTTTAGCTCTTTGAATAACTCTTTCATATCTTATTCTTTGAGGAGCATCAAGAGCAATTAAATAAAATTTAGGAATTTTTTTTAGTTCAATAATCTCTGCAGGATTTCTTATACCATCTATAACATAATTATAAAATAAATCAAGTTTTTCAATTATTTTTTTTGCCCAAATTCCTGCACCAAATTTAATTCTATAATCATTTCCTAAATCTTGCAGATTTTTTCTAGTAATCTCAATTCCTAATTTACCTGCTTCTTCTCTAACAACATCTGAAAAAGTATGATACTCAAATCCTTTTTTTTCTAAAAAATCTTTTATAACTCCTTTTCCTGCTGCTATTCTACTTGTAAGTCCGATTAACATAAATGAAACATAAAAAATGAGTTTTTATAGTTTATTGGAGTGAAAATTAGAAACCCACAAAAACTTTAAAAGTTTTTTGGGCCCAGAAAATTTCTGATAATTTTCTTGGGGATAAATCTTAACCTAATTTCCTTCTGTTTTTTTAATAATATATAATCTTAACCGCTATGTTCATCACTTGCAAATCTTGAACAATTAATTACAATGCGAGTATGATTTAATTATACTAAAAAGATTGAGGTATTAAATTATTAATGTAAGAGAGATAAATATTTTAATTATCTATCAGATTACCAAATAGTAGATTAAAAACAAAAAATTAAAAGAAAATTAAATTACCAGGCTTCTTCAGAATCATCTAATTCTGTTTCGTCTTTGTCTTCATCTAAACTTTCTTCTTCAATACTTTCATCCTCTTCATAGCTTATTTCTTTTTTCATGTTATGCTCCTTTTTGACTAAGTTTAATTAAAAAATAATTGGCTGGAGGATTTATAAATGTTTCTGGTGGATATTTTTTTATTAAAAAATATGAGCCTGCGCAGATTTGAACTGCGGGCCCCTGCCTTTCTTAGCATTTCCTAATGATAGCTAGGAAAATATGTTTCTAATGAAACACACTCATATAAGAGCAGTGCTCTAACCAGGCTGAGCTACAGGCTCACAAAAAACACAATATCAGTTCATATTTAAAAGTTGTTATTATATAAGGAAGTTTTAAAAAGCAAAAAAAGGTTAGATTATCATGCCCCTTTCGTCTAGAGGCCAAGGATAGAGCCCTTTCAAGGCTTTGACCCGGGTTCGAATCCCGGAGGGGGCATCTCACTTAAACCAAATATTTCTTTAAAATATACTTAACAAAAGATTTTTCATCTTTTTCTATTTGATAATAATCTAATGCATTATAATAATTTTCCAAATCTTCAACAGGAATATCTATTAAAGGATAACCTTTTTTCCATAAAACCCAATTCATTAAAAGCCTTGATAATCGAGAGTTTCCATCAGCAAACATTTGCATAGAAATTAATTTTAAATGAATTACTGAAGCTAATTCTAATGGGTGTAATTTTCTGCTATTATCTTTATACCATAGAAAAAAGTTTTTTATTTCTTTATCTAACACATCCCATTTTGGAGGAACATAAAGAGTTCCTGCAATTTGTACATTTCTTTTTAATTCACTTCTGAGCTTTCCTGCAATTTCATCATTAACACCTTTCATAAGAAGGCCATGTAATCTTTTTATAAAGTTTAAATCAAAAGTTCCCTTATATTTAGTAATTAACATAAACCCTTGTTCATGATTTTCTATTTCTTTTGAGATTCTTAAATTCTTAAATTCTTGAGGAATAATTCCCTCTTTTAAGATAAGAAAAGTTTGTCTTAATGTGATATCTACTCCAGAAAGTTTACTGCTATCATAGGTATACCTAATCATAAATTCCTCAACTTTCTTCTTTTTCTCAATACTACTTAATTTTTTTAACTCTTTAACATAATTCTCTTTTTTATTTTCTATTTGTTCTAATTCTTTTTGAGAAAAATATTTAGTGCCTTTTTTATTAATTTCTTTTAAAAATTCTTGTTCAATTTTTTCTAATTTTTCTTTTGAAGGAACCTCTTTACCTAGATATTTTGTCCTGTGAATTATTTTATCTCCATTACGAATATTGTGGACAAGTCTATAGTAATCATTTCCTTTTAATTTAAATTTCTCAATGTAAACCATGAAATAGTTATGGGCTACATCTATTTAAATGTTGTGGTTATGGGCTACAAGAGATCCATACCATGTTTTTGACAATCCTTAGAAATAAGCCATAGGGAAACTCAATAGATACAAAAATTTGGTTTGATTACCCTAATAATTACAAAAGGTATGATGTTTGGAGGGGGCATTAATATTCAATTCCTATTCCCCTCAATTGTGATAATGCTTCTTGAATTGACATCATTCTTCTTACTTTTGTAATAATATTCCTATCTGTCATTCTATCAAGTTCTTGCAACATTTGTCTTGCTCTTTCTATTTTTTCAGACATAACTAAATTTTCAACCTCCTTTTGTGTGAATATAAATTGTCTCATTTTATTTTTTATTAACTTCTTTTAATAATTTACAACTCTCATACTCTTTGGCTTTTGTT
>JBBSXH010000133.1:0-3890 GCA_038045865.1 Nanobdellota archaeon | reverse complement strand
ATTTTTATTTCTAATTCTAATTGTTCTATCTGATTAACTATAAAATTTGATTCATTTTTTAATCTTTGAATTTGTCTTTTTTTATCTTCTATTTGATTTGTTAAAGAAGAGATTGTAGATTTTAGTAAATATGATTTTCTTTTTGAATCATCTAATTCTTCAAGTTTTGCTTTTTTATCTTCTAAATCCTTTTTTTTGTTTTTTCCTTTTTCTTGAGTCATCTCATCTATTTCTAATTCAGCAGTTTTTATTGAATCTTTCAATGCATTTTCTCTTCTTTCTAATTCATTTAACTGATTTTCATAATTTTCTTTTCTTGCAGTTGTTCCTGCTATTTCTTGTTTTAATTGAGAAATTTCATTCAGAAGAGCATCTTGTTCTAAACCAGAAGATTTTTGAATTGTTTTTGTGATATTATTTATTTTTTCATTCAAAACATTTATTTCATTTTGTGTTTTGTCTATGATATTCTGCTTTTTTTGAATATCTTGTTTTCTAGAATCAATTTGTTTTTCAATTTGCTCAAGCTCTTTTTGTTTTTCTTGCAGATTTTTGTTTATTATAGATGCTTTGCATTGTTTTACAGTCAGTTCTAATTTTTTAAATTTTAATGCTTCTTCTCTTTCAGTTTCCAGGTTCTGCAAATATTTTGTTCTTTCTCTTAGAACAGCCCCTATTTGCTTTAATTTTTCTTCTGTTTTTTCAAGCTCTCTTATAGACTTTTCTTTTCTCATTTCATAAACAGATATTCCTGCAACTTCTTCAATAATTTTTCTTCTGTCGTCTGCAGGCATTTTCACAAATCTTTCAATCTCTCCCTGAAGAACAATATTAAATCCGCGAGGGTCTATGCCTCCTTGGCTTAATAATTCTAAAACTTCTTGCCTTGTTTTTGTTTCATTATTTATTTTATAAATACTCTGTCCATTTTTCCTTACTATTCTTCTTATTTTTATTTCATTTTCATTTACTGCAAAAGTTTTGTCTTCATTATCAATCACCATCTCAACAAAAGCTTCATTTGCTCCTTTGAAATTTTTATTTCCTGCAAAAATTAAATGGGATGCTTTTGCAGCCCTCATAGATTTTATAGATAATCTTCCTAAAACAAAACATAAGGCATCTGTAATATTTGATTTCCCAGAACCATTTGGGCCCACAATTACATTCATGTTTTTACTAAATTCCATACTTGTTTCTCGTGCAAAACTCTTAAATCCTTTTATCACCAGTTTTTTTAAATGAGGCATTTTTTGTTTTATCTTTAATTATTCAATTTACTAATTATTTATTAATATCTAACTTTTAATAATTTAACAATTCTTACCCGCTTGAGATTATGTTGTTTAGCTTGAACATATTATCCAAAGCGATTTAGTTTTGTATATCAAAAAAACAATGTGCAATAAGCACTTGTTTTTAGGATGCTCAGAAATTTTTAATTTCTGACAATACTAAAGGTATTGTTATTATTGATATCGGTTTATATTAGTACAAAGAAAGGGGATTTTTAAATTTATATTATGTTTGATAGGTTAATATTATTCTTTTTAAAAATCCCCTAATCCCTTCTGTTCCTTAGGATTTGTTTCAGGATTTGAATATTTCCTATAGGTTGCCCAGGACTTTCTAAAGATTTCTGGGCATTTATTCCAATTATTTTTTATAAAAGCATTTGTTGCTGGATCTGCTGGATATCCTGAGCCAGTGATTCCATATTTTCGCTTTATATTTCCCATTTCTTCTTCTCTTTTTACTTTTGCAAGTATTGAAGCAGCTGAACAAACAGGATAATTTACATCTGCTTTGTGTTCAATAACTAATTCTATTTTTTTATTTTTTATTAGATTAGATAAATACTTAGTATAACCTGCACAATTTATACTTGGGCAATCTATTATTACCTTGTCTGGACTTAGTTTATTTATTATTTCTGCTTGTTTGTGTGCTTCTAGCCAGTTTAAATTAAGTTCATTAGAAAATATTGCTGCATCAATAATTTCTGGTTCTACAATTATTATTTCAAATTTTGAGTTTTGTCTTATGTGTTTATCAAGAAGTATTCTTTTCTTTTGGGATAATAGTTTAGAGTCTTTTACTCCTCCAAGTGTGATTTCTTTTCCTTGTTCAATCATTACGCCTGCAATTACCATTGGGCCAATTACTGGGCCTCTGCCGGCTTCGTCTATGCCTAAAATTTTTACCATGATTTGTTATTTATTGTTAGTAATTTATAATTTATTAACGCTTTGGTTTATGTTTTTGCAGCCTAATAGAATTTTTTATTATTAATAAGAATTGTTGATATCTATAGAAATATAAAAATAGCAGGGGGTGGATTTGAACCACCGACCTCAAGGTTATGGGCCTTGTGAGATAAACCAGGCTACTCCACCCTGCTATGATATTTAATAAATCAATATACTTTTAAAGGTTACTATCAATAAAGTTTATAAGTTAAGAACAATCTGTTAATTTATTATATTCAAGCCGACATCGCATAGCAATATTGCCGAGCAAAAGCAATTTTAGTAAAGAAATAAAATAAGAAATTGCTTTTGTGAGCAGGTTGCTAACCAAGATAACAAAAGTGTAACAGTTAGTAGAGATTATAGAATAGATAATTTTTTAAGCATTAAACTATTAGAATAAACATGGAAACAGAAATAAAAGAAATTGATGAAAGACTAATGAAATTAGCTAGAGATGTTGAGATAATTAAGGGTTTATTAATGTTAAAGGTAGATGAAGAAGGAGAATTATCTAATTGGGCAAAAAAAGAATTAATGATAGCAAGAGAAGAAGATGAGTCTCAAAGAGTTTCTTTAGAGGATTTAAAAAAAGAGATTGAAGATGAATTATAATATTGAATTTAGCTTTAAATCAAAAAAATTTCTGAAGAGTTTAGATAAAACAGTTTCATTAAGGATTATAGAAAAAATAAATCTTTTAACAGAAAACCCCTTTAGATATTTGGAACATTATGAAGGAGATTATTATAAATTAAGAATTGGAGATTATAGGGCATTAATTGATATTAATTTTAAGGAAAAAATATTAATCATTCAAGTCTTAGATAAACGCGGTAGAATTTACAAATAAAAATATATTCTTAAAGACAATCCAAAAAATTCTCAAATTAATCGGCAATTTAGTTGAGGCATAATCTTTTTAAGTCACATAATTCTATTATTTTTATATATATTTGCTATGCAAATATGAAATGCCGACATCACATACAGAAATTGAAAATTCCTGTCCCATTCAAAATCCAGTAGGTTTTGAAAGTAAAGGTATTGAAAGAAATATTCCATTATGCGATATATTTTTAAATCATATTACTCTCAAAATATTAAGCCGACATCGCATAATGGTATTGCAGTGGATTGCTAATATAATATAAAAAAGTTATATCTTAGTAAAAATACATAAAAACATACAATAAAAACCTTTAAATTACATCAAATCATACTCAAAATAATTCGATATCACATACTGAAAATTAAGACCCCACTAAAAATCATCTTTTGAAGTCTTTGTCATATAATCTGAATAACCTTAAACATTCTTCTCTCATGAAATTTCCAATTACAAAAGTTTTTGGTTTAGATTTTTCAAGAATAGATTTTGCTTGAATAAAGATAATTCTTTTTTGAGGATCTTTATCATCGCCTTTTCTCTTCCAAAGTCTCTTTAAATCGTTTACATTAGCCCCATAAACAACTCCTTCTAAATTAGACCAAATAATTGCTCCTGAACACATAACACAAGGTTCATTAGTTGAATAAAGAATACAACCATCAAGATAACGAGTTTTTAAATTTTTAGTAGCCTCTGGCTACATCCCAAGTAGTTTTTGAGACCTAATTTTCATTCAAAAACTAATTGAT
>JBBSXH010000132.1:0-1091 GCA_038045865.1 Nanobdellota archaeon | reverse complement strand
AAATTTCAGAAAGATTTATAAACCCCATTTCTGATTTTATTATAACTATTATAAAGTTGTTAAAGGTAATTATATAAAATTTTCCATTTACCTTTTGGAAATATACAATTCATCTAAAATGCATCTCCTACAACCCAAACATACTAAACTTAAATCAGATGAAGTTGAAAAATTATTAGGTGATTTAAATATTTCTTTTGCTCAAATACCTAAAATTAACATAACAGACCCATCTTTACCAGAAGGTTGTGAAATTTCTGACATTATTAAAATAAGTAGAATTATAGATGGAGAAAAAGAAGAATATTTCAGAGTAATCACAGTTTAAACAATTTAAAATGGAACTAAAACAATCACAAACTAATAAGCATATTCTTGTTAAAAGATATTTAGAAGAACATAGTCTAGTTGAATCAAACATTACTTCTTTCAATAATTTAATCAATCACAGGATGCAGGAAATTGTAACAGAACTTAATGAAACTATTCCAAAAGAAGAAACAGAAATTACATTAGGAAAAATTAAAGTATCTGCACCAACAATAACTGAAGCAGATGGAAGCTCTCATCTTTTAACTCCGTGCGAAGCAAGAATAAGAAATTTAACATATTCTGCTCCTGTAACTTTAGAAATAACAGTTAAACAAGCAGGACAATTAGAAAGTCAAGATGTTGAAATAGGAAGAATTCCAATAATTGTAAAAAGTGATGTTTGTAGTTTAAAGGGTTTAAACAGAGAAGAATTAATAAAAGAATATATTGACCCCCTAGACCCGGGCGGATATTTTATTATTAATGGAAATGAAAGAATCATTGTAATGGCAGAAGATTTAGCAGAAAATCAGCCATTTATTGAAAGAACAAGAGAAAAAATATCATTAAGATTATTTTCAAAGAGAGGAAGTTACAGAATTCCAATATCAATAACAGACACAAACGAAGGAATAGTAGAAGTAAGTTTTTCAAGATTTAAAAATCTTCCAATAATTGTTGTATTAAAAGCCCTTGGTTTGACTAAAGAAAGTGATATTGCAAAATATATTGGAAAAGAAAATGATAGTTTAATTGTTAATTTATATGAATATGCAAAA
>JBBSXH010000131.1:7489-8778 GCA_038045865.1 Nanobdellota archaeon | reverse complement strand
CTCCACCACTTCCACTTGAAGAACTTGTACTACTTGAAGTAGTAGCAGTTACAACATTTCCAGTTATACTTGGTTTAGTTCCTGAGAAATGAGGTAATCTTATCCAGATTCTATTATTTGTTGTATCAATATAACAAGGATTAGTTGAATTTAATTGTGATTGATTTTTTGTGCAGTTATTTTGTCCCATTAAAGTTTGCCATTGACTTGAATAAGTGGAATAATGTGATTGATTTCCGGCTAATGCAGTTCCAGAAGTTCCATTTGCTGTCGCATTCCATATAACATTCCAGCTTTCATCGTATAATAATGGGATAGACATATTAACATCAGCATTTTCATTTAATCCAGTAGTTGAACTACTTCCTTCTGTATAGGGAATAGAAATCATAACATAATCATAAATTGTAGGTCCATTACTCCCAAATCTCATTGCAGAATCAAAACTTCCAGAAGTGCTTGTTGTTGCAGAATCATCAAACAATGCATCAGGAGGCCCAGAAGCTAACATATCTACATTAATATATTCAACTATAATCCCGCTTGCTAACAAACCCATTCTAAAGCTTAATTTCCCGCCCCCAATTATAGAAGACAATGGATTAAAAGAATTTGCTGCACTAGGGTCCATACTTGCAGAATCTGCTATTACACAAGAAGCATTAGGATTAGGCAAATCACAAGTTGAATTTGATTGATATAAGGCAATCTGAACACTTGCTAGAATATTACTTCCATCAATATCACCTGGATTAAAAGTAGACATAGTAATGTTTGGATTAGTTAAAATCTGAGCAGGAGTTCTTGTAGAAACTCTTTTAGGTGCATAACTCTGCGAATAAATATTTATTTCTTTAACTCCTGTTACATTTAATAAAGGAAGATAAAAACTTCCACTTCCAGAAGAAATATCTGACATAAATGTAAACTCTGTTGCATTATAATTTGTATAATCTACTTTTACTTCTAAATGAGCATTCATACTTGAAATAGTAGTATTTGAAGAATTAACTAAATTAAACTGCTGTTTTGCTGAAGAAATATTTACTTTTGTCCATGTTACAGCATCATTTAAACTAATATTGCCATTTGCTGAACCCCAACCTGTGGACATTAAAGAATACATAGTAAAGTTCAATTGAGTTGAAGAACTTGAATAACTTAATGTTATGTTTCTATACCCTCCGTAATAATTAGTTCCATTTCTTGCTGTTGCAAATAAAATATATGTTGCTGATTCTGCAGGACCTGGCAGAGTAATATTATAAAAACCAGTAGTTAAATTGTAT
>JBBSXH010000131.1:0-7389 GCA_038045865.1 Nanobdellota archaeon | reverse complement strand
TTTTGAATATATCCTGATAGTCTAATAAGATTATCAGTAGAATTAAATGTTTTTTGAACAGTATGTGTTGTTACATTATATGTTGATAAACCTGCTGTAATATTATAAGAAGAAGTTGAACTAAAATTATTCCAGTTAAAACTAACTGGCATAGCTTGATTTGGATAAATCATAATTGAATAATTTCTGTCTCTTGGAACATAGATAATTGCTTCAGAAACAGGATTAGTAAACTCTGATGCAATAGGATATCCTAATTTTGTATCTTTAACTTGATATCTAAAAGTAATTCTATTTCCTGTGCTGTTAACAGCAGTAATATTAATTGTTCCTGCAGGTCTTAAATAAAAATTAATACCTGATGTATTGACAAATTCAGCATATGGAAATTGAGGCAAAGATTGCCCTATATAATCAATTGCATTTGTTGTTGCATTTGTATGTCTTATAACTGGTTGATACATATAACTTGAATTTTCAAAAACACTTAAATTAAACCAACCAGATGCATTTGATGTTGTTGAATTAGAACCAATTAAACTTGAACCTGTAGCTCCCATTGTCCAAAAGGTAATGTTAACTAATGTGTTATTTAGTGAATTACCATCAACATCACGTATTGTTCCATTAAATGTCCATGCAGAAACAAAATTAATAGACATAAGAACAACTATTAAAAAAATAAATATATTTAAAAATCTTAATTTTTCTCTTTTCATCTTTCCCTCTTTTTCTTTTTAATCTATAATTAATTAATATCCTATATTTAAAAACATTCCTGTTTTTAAAAGATTAGACAAATAGCAAATATTTATTATTCTTATTAACTAAAATTGGATTGAGAAATGCAATAGCGAAAAATAAGTTGATTTAATGTTTAAAATCTGCAAACTCTCTTCACTTATTTCTGATTTAATTTCTTATCTCTATAATGCTTTTATTTTCAAAAAACAATTTTCTGTATAAATAATAAAGTTTAATAAAGAAGTTAATATTTGATTATTAAATTGCCCCTATAGTTTAACCGGATAGAACAAAACTTTGCGGAAGTTTAAATCACAGTTCGAGCCTGTGTAAGGGCATTACAAATTTTATTGCTCAAACTGGGTCTTATACCCCGTAGCCTGCTACGATTTTAGTTAGTCGTCCCAGTTTGAGGCTTAAAAAATATTCCACAGCTTGCTGTGATTGGGATTTTTTATTTACAGAAAAAGATTTATTTTTTAAGGAGTACAATTCTAATATACCTCTAAAAAGAATGTATGCATAACAACAGACTTTAGCTAAAAGCTTGTAGTTATAACCACAAGATTTATAAATGGGTTTACAGTAAGATATCTATGGAAATAGAAATTTTAAAGAGAATAATAACCAGTCAAAGAGAAGAGTTTGAGAAAACATTTAAAGAATACCCTATTATAAAGAGAGACAATTTGGATTATGTGAAACCTTTTTTGTCACACCCAAATATATTGGCTATTCTCGGAGTTAGGAGATCTGGGAAATCTGTTTTTTCTATACTCTTAGCTAAAGAATTAAAGGAAAATTTTGGATATATTAATTTTGATGACGAGAGATTGATGGATTTAAAAACAGAAGACTTAGATAAAATTTTACAGGCGTTTTATGAACTATATGGAGAGATTAAATTAATTATACTCGATGAACCTCAAAATGTTATAGGGTGGGAATTATTTGTAAACAGGTTAAGAAGAACTAAAAAAGTAGTGATTACTGGAAGCAATTCTAATCTTCTTTCAGGAGAGTTAGCAACGCATTTGACAGGAAGATATATAGATTTTACATTATATCCTCTTTCATTCAGAGAAATTTTAAACTTCAAGCCAAATATTTATTTAATAGAAGATATAGCAAAAGTGCAGAGACAATTAGATGATTATCTCAAAGGAAGTGGTTTTCCAGAATTTAGGAACTTTGGGTCTAAAATTGTAGAGATTATATATCAGGACATAATAAATAAGGATTGCTTAGATAGGTATAATATTAAAAATAAGAAGACTTTTAAAGAACTTTCAAAATATTTAACATCAAATTTTTCAAGCGAATTTACTTATTCTAAACTATCAAATATTTTTAGTATAAAAGATGTGCATACTGTTAAAAATTATGTAGATTACTTAAAGGAATCTTTTATTATAACATTTATTGATAGATTTTCCCCAAAATTAAAACAACAAGTAATATCGCCAAAGAAAGTTTATGTAGTAGACCATGGCATTTGTAATTTTTTAAGCTTTAAATTGTCAAGAGACATTGGCAAGCTTCTTGAAAATATTACTTGTATAGAACTTTTAAGAAGAAAGTCTATTAACTCTGCTATGGAAATTTATTACTGCAAAGATTATCAGCAAAATGAAGTAGATTTTGTAGTTAAACAAGGCCCAAAGATAAAAACTCTAATTCAAGTATGCCAAGATTTCTCAGAGCATAAGACAAAAGAAAGAGAAGTAAATAGCTTAATTAAAGCAGGTAAAGAATTGAAATGCAAAGATTTAATTATAATAAGCAGGGATAAAGAAGGAGAAGAAATTATAGATAACACAAGTATTAAATTTATTCCATTGTGGAAGTGGTTGCTTGGATAAAAATGGATATTCAAGATAAATATTCAGATAATATAATAGAACGAGGAGAGGGGTATTTAAATTCAGTAAAATCTTGCATAAAAATTAAAAATTTTATTTATGGAAAAGTAGAAGGTTCACATACCTATAAAACTGAAGTAGATTTAGATTCTCTCGATGGAGATTGTTCTTGTCCCTATGGAACTAATTGCAAGCATGCAGTTGCTTTATATTTAACCTATAAAAAAGGAAGATATAATGACACAGAAGATTTTATTAAAAGCATTAATAAAATGAGTAATAATGAACTTAAAGAATTAATATTATCAAAATTACAAGAAAATCCAGATTGGATAATTAAACATAATATTAGGAAAAATACAAATACAAAAGATTTTTTCAAATCATTCAAAAAAAGTTTTTCATCTGAGTTAATCAATGAAGCAGATGCTCTCCTGCCAGACCTTTCATTTCAGCAATTATTAGAATTGCATGATTATATCTATAAAAATTATGATGAATTAGCAGAAAAATTAGCAGAAGAAGATGAAGACGATTATTACAAAGAGGATTATTGGGATGATGAAGAATATGATAAAGAATTGTGTGAATTAAATGAAAAATTAATTGAAATAATAATAAAGAAATCATTGAAGAAAGATGAAGTTAATGAGGTTATAAAAAGAGATTCTTTAAGGGAAGAAATAATAAGTCAGGCTGAATCCTTTAAAAAATATAAAAATCAGATAAAGAAAAAGTTTTCTAAAGAAGAATATCTTGAATTTCTTTTAAACCTTAAAAATCCAAATGTTTCAGAATTGATGGAGAATATAACTAAATCTGAAACTGATATATTATTCAAGTATATTGAAGACAAGATAAAGGTAATCAAAAATATCGCAAATCTTCTTAATGATAAAACTTTAATTTTTGCTATAGCAGTTTATGAAAAAGATTTTGAAAATATTCTAAAGAATTTTTATTTTTTTGAAGAAGCATTAAAAAAAGATTATAAATTAATCGGAAAGATAAGGGATATCATTAATATTTTTATATTAAAGAAATTTAGAGATGAAAATATTGCAAAGAAATTTATTGCTTTTAGAAAAGAAGCTAATTTTGATAGAATTCATATCAAATATCTTGCTTTTCAAATAAATGATTTTGATTTTATCAGTAAAGAGTTTAATAAAGAAAATCTTGAAGAGGATATTATTCTATTAGAAAGACTTGCTCAGATAAATAACAGAAAAACTTTAAGTTTTATCAATTCTAAAAAAGAATTGTTAAAAAGACACTATAGTGATGTTGTAGTATTGTTTAAATTTTTAAAGAAAGTTTACGATTATAACACGATTAAAACTTATATCGAAAAAAACTATGATTCTTTTAGGACTTCCTCACACTTAAAAAATCATTTAAAAGAGATAGGAGTATTTATATCTCAAAGAGAAGGTAAACTTATTATTGATATAAAATAAAAATGGGAAGATTTGATATGTCTACTGGTTTGAAAGATTATAGTCAAGATGAAAAAGAATTAACTAAATTTGTTAAAAGATTACCTTTTGGTACGATGATTTTTTATCAAAAAGTATTTGGAATTGAAAATGCTATGCTTCTACAGATAGATAATGGAGATTATATGGTATTAGATTCTTATTGTGCTACTCCTTATTGTGATTGCTCTGATATGGCAATAAACTTGTTTAAAATTAATAGCGAAACAGTTTTAGAAAAACCTGATTTTTCCTTTGTCTATAATTATAAATCAAATAAATATGAAAATGATATGAATATCGGCCAAGACATAATAGAAAACCAAATAATTCCAAATCTTTTAAATTTAAACAAATTATTTAAAGAAAGACATAAACAACTAAAAGAAAAACTTTATTCATTGATGCAAAAGAAACAACGGCAAGCTGTGTTAAAAAAGCAAAAGAAAAACTGGAAGAGTGATAAAATAGGAAGAAATGATTCCTGCCCATGTGGTAGTGGTAAGAAATACAAGAAATGTTGCATAGACAAATAATACTAAATCCTCAAAATAAAAATTAAATAATTTTTCATCTTTGTTTATGATAATAAATAAAATTATCTTGGATAAAACACAAAAGGATTTTCAGAAATTTTTTATTATATTCAAGGACTTATTTACTTGAGCAAGTTTAAGCCTTGAATAGATAGGAAAGGATATTAATCTGCTCAATTCATTTTATCCTTTACTATAATAAGAAAATACTTTTGTGAGTACTGGGGCATAAAAACGAAAGATTTATAAGTATTACCCGAGTAATACTTTTATACAGAAAATAAAAAACAGTGAATTTATTTTCTGTCTCTCAAAATTCAAAAATTTTAAGATGGTAAATCAATCAGATATGGAATGTGTACCTGCAAAATTAACTAAACGAATAGTTGATGAAATGGAAGAACTAATTAACCAAGGATGGTATGCTAATAAGTCTGAATTAATCCGAGATGCAATTCGTGAATTAATTAAAAAACAAAAAGTTACTCAGTTGGAGTCTGCTATAAAAAGCGATATTCAATGGGGGCTTTATGGAAAATAAAGTAGTTTCTGATACTGGACCAATTATTCATTTAAGTGAAATTAACTTAGTTAAAGTTTTTGATATTTTTTCTGAGGTAATAATTCCTGAGGAAGTTGAGAGAGAATTGAAAAATAACAAAATATCTATTTTTAGAAAGATAAAAATTTTAAAATTATTGCCTGATTTTAAAGATAAAGTTAAAGTATTGACAAACCAAGAAAATTTAGATTTAGGAGAGTCTTTTGCAATCGTTTTAGCAATACAAGAAAAAATAGACCTTTTTTTGACAGATGATTTAGATGCTAGAAATGTTGCTATAAAATATAATCTTCAAGCTCATGGGACTATAGGAATTATATTAAGAGCATTTAGAGAAAGAATAATAGATAAAAAAACTGCAATTGAAAAAGTAAATGAATTATATACAAAATCTTCTTTATTTATAACAAAAGATTTAGTAGATATTGTTTTAAGAGCTATTGAAGAGATTAAGAGATAGTTTAATATCTCGTGGGGTCCTCGAATCTTAGGTTCAAGTCTCCAAAGTCTTATCGACGCTGATGTCTGGGGAGCACTTAACTATCTGTTTCGGGGAGCGTTAACACCTTAATTTTAGGATAATTTTGGTAATTTTTAGGTAGTACTTAACTAGGTTATGTGGGAGCTTAAATTTTAAAAATACAGTAATCATTTTACTTTTTTGCTTGCTCTCTTCTCTTTTTGCATTTTTTCATAAATGCTTATTCCTAGCGGGATACCTATAGTCATGCTGATAACTAATACAACAATCACTCCGATAATCCAAAGTATAACCTTATAAAATTCTAGAAAAAATAGCATATTTACTCCTATGGAATACAGGGCAGTAAATATAAAAGTCATATGCACAATAAAATCAATAACAAAAAGCATCCTATTTTTAAACTCAAAGTTATAATCTTTTGACCTTTCTCTAATTATCCTTGAAATATAAAAACCGCAAAGTATGATAAGCAATGCTAAGATGTATTTAGGAGAGGCGCTTATAAGATCTTCAATAAGCTTTGTTGTAAATTCTAAACCCCAAATTCTCAATGCTAATCGTAAGAATATCAGGAATATAATTAAACCAGCGAACCATGATATAAATCTTAAAGAAATGCTTAATATTCCTCTGGATTCTGGATAAAGTTCGAATAACTTTATGATTCTATTAAAAAATCTTGTAAGAAAAATTATTACTATAGAAGATAGCAGGACGCCTAGAATTATCAATAATGATGGATAAATAATATCTCCATTCATTTTTTCACCTCTTCATAATATCTTATTGTCTTTTGCGCTATTAAATTCCAATCAAAATTCTTTGCTCGCTTATTTGCTTTTTTTCCCATTACAACACACTCGTTCTTATTTTCCAATAGTTCTTTAACTTTATAAATGAACCTTTCTCTAGTCGTTAATGCAAACCCAGTATCTCCAATTACTTCTGGAATTCCCCCTACTTTAAATGCGACAACAGACCTTCCAGTAGCCATTGCTTCTAAAATACACAATCCAAAAGATTCATATTTTGAGGGTTGAATATAAACTTGGCAATTTCGATAGAGGTCTTTGAGAATTTGTTGGTCTTGAGGCTTATCTATTATCTTTAATCTTTCTCCATATTTGTCCTGCATTTTTTGTATAGACTCCCTTATTTCTTTTAATTCTCCATTTGTGGGACTACCCGGACAAACCGCTGTGAAAGTAATATCTTTTACAGACATTATTTGTGGGATAAGTTTTGGAAGAATATCTATGCCCTTATCTTTGCTAAATCTGCCTATAAACAAAACATTCTTTTTTGTTATAGGGTAATAATCAAATAGTTGCAAATCTACTCCATTTGGAATAATTGCTCTTGATTTAAGGTTATAAGTTTTTGTCCCCTCTTTTAATAAATCATTTGAAACAAATATAGCACCATCGCAATAATTAACTGTGTGTTCTATCCAAGAAATCAAATCTTCAAATTGCCTTTCTTCGTTGCTTAGTTTTTTAACCCTTAATTTTTCTATTGCGTGAAAGGTATGAACCCATTTTATATTGTATACTTTTCTTATTATGAATGCAGCTTTTGTAAGAGCTCCATGAGTATGAACTATATCAAATTTCTTCTTTGAATTTTCTCTTATTATCTCTTTTACAACTTCAGATTCAAAAATGTCATATTCTATTCTTTTTTTAGAAAAATTGTCGCTAACTGATGTTAATATCTTTCCAAT
>JBBSXH010000130.1:0-10427 GCA_038045865.1 Nanobdellota archaeon | reverse complement strand
TGCTCAGAAATTAAAACAGCATTTATCCACATCTTAAAAGATGTGGTTTAATTTCTGACATCAAAAAGAAAGGGTTATCTATTTAAAAGATTACACAACAGAATCTTTTAAAACTCAAGAAACATATATTATTATGGCATTTTGGATTTTACCAATAAAAACTCTCCTTTTATTAGGATTATTAATTCTAGTTTTAGCTATAATTTTCCTTTACCTTTATAAAAAAAATAAAAAGATTTACAAGGATATAAATTCTGAACAAATAAAATACAGATTGTTTAAAGAGAGATTACAGAATATAGAAGATTCAATAGAAAGTCCTGAAAAAGATTTAGAAAAAGTGTCTAGATTAGCAAAAGATTTTTTTAAAGAGTATTATAATCTAAGTCCTAATTTAACATATCTTGAGTTATCAAAGAAATTCAAAGATAATCCAAAAAAATCTGTTTTCTGCAAAGATATTTCTGATTTAAATTATTCAGGGAATAATATAACCAGCAGGCAAATAGAATTATTAAAGCAAACCCTAAGTGAAATAATTAGAGAAGAGGCTCCTTAGATAAAGTCAGGATATTTTATATAAATTAAGCAAAACAAGTTTTAAGCTTAATTTATTTTCTGTTTAATATTGTTATAATCTTAACAGCTATGTTTCATCATCTTTATAATTTAAACAATTAATTTCAAAGCAATTATGATTATAACATTACCAACAAGTAAAAAACTTGGGTTAGACGAAGTCTCCCAAGTTAAATTAATCTTTTATAAATTATTTAATTAAATCCTCACCATAAAACCTTATTTACACTTATTAAAAATTGCTTTCCAATAAATAAAAATATGCATAAGATAACTAAATAAGGGGTTAATTCAAATTCTCCTAATTTGCTTGTAAGAGTATACACGTCTGAAAAAGATTTTGCTATTCCTTTTTCATCTTTAGCATTAAAATAAATTCCTCCTGTATTATAAGCAAGTGCCTTTAAACTATCTTCATCAATTTTAGATATCCCAAAACTTGCATTTCCTCCTTCAATAGTTCCAACACCAATAGTATGGATAACAAGGTTATTTCTTTTTGCGTCTTCTATTGCATTACTTATAGAACCAGTGTTAATTTGCCCATCACTAAGTAAAATTATAGCACTATTTTTTTGGTTTTCTAAAATCTTCATAGAATTAAAAACAACATCATAAATATCTGTTCCACCAATATTTTCTATTTCAATTTTATCTATTCCAAATTCTAATTCCTGTTTATTTTTTGTTAATTCTTGTTGTATTTTAGTGGTTCCTGAAAAAGAGACTATACTTGCATAAGTTTGAATAGGTAAAGATTCTATAAATTCATTTGCTGCTTGTTTTGCAGATTCTAATCTATTAGGAACCATATCAATAGCACTCATGCTCTGAGAAGAATCTATTGCAACAACAAAAGAAAAAGAACTTGAATTAACCTCCTTAAATACAGTTAACCCAGATAATGCTAAAATAAGAATAATTACAAAAAAAATGTCAAACAAAAGCAGAGAAATCTTTCTAGAATATAAATCAATTCCTCTAACCTTAGCAATAGCATCAAAATTTGCAAATTTTAATGCATTTCCTCTAATATTCCTAAGAGTAAAAAAATGCAAAAAAATTATTATTGGGATAGTTAATAAAAATGCTAAATAAAAAGGTCTTGTAAAATCAATGTACATCTTGTTTTTTATATACTCTCCTTTTTGTTCTTTCTTTTAAAAATTCTGCTAAATTGATTGCAAAGTGTTGGTCAGTTGTAAATTCAACAAAATCAATTCCAGCATCCCTAAATACTGTCCTCATAAACCTAGTTTGTTCTAAACTATTTTGTTCATAAATATTTTTCGCAACATGGGGATTAATAATTAACTTATCTCCATAATCATCCTCTATGACTATTTCTTTATTAAGATCTGGAAATGAAATATCTAAAGGATCCCTCACCACAATAGCAATTGTTTCGAATAAGGCAGAAAAAGAATTTAAAATCTCTTTTGTTTTCTGGTTTATTTTTAAAAAATCAGAGACAATAAAAACAAGATTAGTAGATTTATTAATTCTGCCCATTGTAATTTCTAAAACTTTGCCTAAATCCGAAACTCCCTCATAATTTAAGGGGTCAGATAATTCTTGTTGTAGAATACTAAACTGTTTATCTCCCATAGCAGGGTCCCTAATCTTAACAATATCATTATTAAAAAAAATAAACCCTACTCTGTCTCCTGCAATTAAAATAACATGAGATAATGCAGCAACTAATTCTGCAGCATATTCACATTTGAGTTTTTCAGTAGACCCAAAAATCATATCATCACTAACATCTATTAAAAAAAAGATCTTTAAATCCCTTTCTTCAATATATTTTCTTGCGAGCAATTTTCCACTATTTCTTATAGTTGCTTTCCAATCAATACTCGTTGAGTCTTCATCAGGCTGAAAATCACGATAACCATCAAATTCTAATCCTTTCCCATAAACTATCTGATAAAAAACATTTTTAGGTAAAACTTTTTTAATTAAATTTTCAAATTCTGCCACTCTATCAGCAATAGACAGATTTAATGTTCTTTCCATTGTTTATATTATCTCAACTTCATCTAAAATATTTTTAATAAGAATATCAGGACTAATTTGTTTAAGGGTCGCTTTATAAGAAAGAATCAGCCTATGTCTCAACACATCAAAAACAATTGTTTTAACATCTTCAGGAATAACATAATTTCTTCCTTCCATTAAAGCCCTTGCCTTGCTCGCAATATATAATGCAATAGTTGCTCTTGGAGAACCTCCAAAACTTAAATATTCTGAATCTTTAAAATTTTTGTTTCTGGTTTTCTTTATAATTTTTAAAATATAATCTTTGATATTATCATCTAAATAAACTTTTTTAATAAGTTTCTGCATTTTAATAATTTCTTCAGGAGAAGTCATGGCTTTCAAATCATAATCTTCAAATTTTTGAAGAGTCATATTTTGTTCCATGATTAATTTTTCTTCAGGTTCAGTAGGATAATCCATAATCACCTTAAACAAGAATCTATCAACCTGTGCTTCAGGCAAAGGATATACTCCTGCATTTTCTAAAGGATTTTCAGTAGCCATAACAAAAAAAGGTTCTGAAATAGGATAAGTTATTTTACCAATAGTTGCTTGCCTTTCCTGCATTGCTTCCATTAAAGCAGACTGAGTTTTAGGAGGACTTCTATTAATTTCATCAGCAATTAAAAAATTCGTAAAAACAGGCCCTTTTATTACTTCAAATCCTTTTCCAGGAGTATAACTTGTTATTCCAGTTATATCTGTTGGAAGCAAATCAACAGTAAATTGAATTCTATTAACCTTGCATCCACTAACTGCCCCCAAGGTTCTTATTGCAAGAGTTTTTGCTATTCCCGGAACTCCTTCAATTAAAACATGTCCATTACAAAGCAAGCCCATTAAAAGTCCGTTTACAATTTGTTCTTGTCCAACTAAAACCCTAGAAACTTCTTTTTTAACTTTATCAAGGATTATTTTAATTTTTTTAACATCTGCCTCAGAAGGACGATTATCTGAATCACTCTTCCTCTTCTTTAAAACTTCTTTGTCCTCATTAATTTTAGTAGTATTTGATTTTGGTTCAAAAATAGAATTTTTTATCTCAGGAGTATTATCATCAGAAACATTTGATTCTATCTTAATTTTATTAGGATCTATTTTAAGATTATTTAATCCTTTTCTAAGAATATTAACCTCTGAATTATCTTCATAGGGTTTAGAAGATTTTCCTTCTAATCTCTTCAGTTTTTGAGCTATGCTATTCTCTTCATCTAAATCATAATCTAATAGTTTCATATTCCCTCTTTTTGATTTATAATGTCTTTGGGTTTATTAAAACTTTGCTGTTCAGGTTGTTTGGGTTTTGCAAACTTTTCTTTTCTATACAGATAATAAATCAAACCCAAAATTAAAGAAAAAAGAATACCTAATGCAAAGTAAAACATCAAGCTATAATCTTTAAAATTTCTTCTTGGAATACTTAATGATTCTATTGATTTTTTACAGGCACTAACTGCTTCTTGAGATTTTATTTTTGCATCTGCATAATCCCCCTTTGCATAAGATTTTTCAGCTTCGTTTAAAATTTCTCTTAATTCAATACAAGAAGGATTTCCTGCAATGATTTCCTCTGTAAAAATAATTAAATCCTTAACAGAAGATTCATTTATTGCTTGTAAATTAATATATATTTTTGCCCAATCAGTATATTTAGGGGTTTTTGAACTAACATTAACTAAAATTTCATAATCTCCTAATTTATCTGTATCAAAAAATACACTTAAACTTAAATTTTCCTGTTTACCTTTTGCTAAAGATTTTAAAGAAGTTTTATCAAGCAAAGTTTTAATCTCTTGATTTGTTTTTCCATCCTTAAATGCAAAACTACCTAAAGTTAATTCATTAAAATCACTTGAACCAGTATTAATAAGTTGTAGGGGGATTTCTATTTTATCTTTTGCAAATGCAGAAATCCTTCCAGGAGTGATTATCTTTAGAGAAACAATTTGACTACTTCCTCCTCCTCCACCACTAGAAACAGGAGTAGGAACAGGCACAGTTTCTACAATAGGCTTTGTAAAATTAACAGTAAAATTATCACTGGTTATGCTCGTTAATTTATCTCCATTTTCATCCAAATCATAGGCAATTATATTAATTATTTCAGAATATTCTTCAGATTTCAAAGAAGATAAAGAAAATGTCCAGTTATTAAAAACATTTATTTGATTAATATAGCTTGGATTTGAATTACTACTTAAATTAAAAGTTACACTTTGATTATAATGGGAGTCATAAAAATCTATATCATAAAAATGTTCTTTCAAATTGATCGGCAGGGTATCTTTATAAGAAAGAGTTATAGGATCAATATTATCAAAAAATTCTATTGGAGCATTTGAATGATTAATAGTTAAATTCCAAGTTCTTGTAGTATTAAACAAGGGATTTTCTACAAATAAAGTTAAATTTATTTTCTCACCATAAGTTTCAGAAGTATAATCAGGAGTAAAACTCCAATCGTATATTTTCCCATTACCAAACCCTACATCAATATCTTCTAGTTTTTCATTAACATAAAATTTGTAAAATAATTCATCTCCAATTTTATGAGTAACATTGAAACTTAAATTATAATTTTGTCCTTCAATTAAACTAAATTCAATATCTAAAGGTGAATTAATAACAGGAATATCATAAGGATTAGTTAAAACCGTCAAATTAAAATATTGAACCTCTGAATTTCCTATTTTATCAGAGATATTTATTGTTAAATTATATTCTCCAACATCCTTTGTTCTCGGAGTAAAATTAGCAGTAAATGCAGCTTGATTCCCAAGAGCAATATCTTGAAAAATAAAATTAAATAAATTAGGATTAGGGCCTTCAAGAGTTACATTCACATTTAAAACTTCATCATAATAATCTTTTTGTTTTATTTTAAAATCATCATCAAGAGCATATAAAAGCCATCTTGAATTTAGATTTTCATAAATTGTAATTTCTTTTTTAGGGGGATAAATTTTTTCATAATTAACAAATAACTCCTCAAAAATAGGATTATCATTAATATTAGTAATATTAAAAAAGAATAATTTTGTTGAAGACAATCCAAGAGATTTAGCAGTAATCTCAATATAATGCAATCCAACATCTGAATCTTCTAAAGTCAAATCAATCATCCCCTTACTAATATTAAAATTAGTAAAATTACCAATTGAGCCATTTTCAAAAAGGACATTAGACTGATAATTTAATCTTATTAAATCAGTCAAATTTAATCTAAAATTATCATTCTCATTTGCAGAATAATCTAAAATAATTCCCTTATTCCAAACAGGGATAGACACATTAAATGTAACTAACTTACTTGAACTAGCTCCAAAACTATCATTAACACTAAAATTAATTAAATAAGAACCCACATCAGCATCTAAAGGAGTAAAACTAATATTCAAAAAACCTTCTGAAGTTTTACTATAACTAAAACTACTTAAGGTATTGCTATTCAAGGTATTCTTAATAATTTCAGTCTTAAAATCAAGAGGCAAATTATTTTCTTCATCACTAACATTAATTATATAATCAAAAGATTCATCTACACTCAAAACTTTGTCTTCCAAATTACTAAATTGAGGAGCATCATTAACTGGAGAGATGTTGAAATAAAAGGGCTTTATTGAACCGGCACCAGAGTTATCAACAACCGCGATAGATATATTAAAAACTCCAGTTTCAGAATCCTTTGTGGAGTTAATAGTTAAATTACCAATAGATTCTATAGTTATCCAAGGAAATTTTGCTTCAAAAAAACTTTTTTTAAAATCATTAATGCTATAAATTGAAAAAAACATTTCATCGCCCGTAACATTATTTCTAAAATCATAAATTAAGATTTCATCTTCTTTTCCATTAACTTGTCCAAACCAAGTAAAATCGGGAGGAGGCCCAGAAGAAATTGAAATAATCCCTGATCCCATAAACAAATTCCCAAACAAATTATTTATCAAACCATAACTCGCTAAAAACCCTGGTTCTGTGACAATATTCCTATTTAAATCTGTAACATTTAAAATAAAGAAATTTCCAGCAAATACTAAAATAAAAACAAAACCAATCAAAAAGATTGTAGCAATTGAATTATTAATTATCTCTTTGTTTTTATTTTTATTATAAAATTGTTTAATATTCTTATATTTTTTAATTTGGAAAAAGACTAAAAGTGCTAATAAAATAGAAATTCCAATAACCAAATAAGAAATCATTGAATTAATAATTAAAGTTCTTAAAGGAATTTCTTCGCATATTTGACTACAAACCCCTCCACAATCTATTCCTGCTTCATTTTGATTTTTAATTCCGTCTTCACAGGTTGGACAAGCATCACACGGCCCTCCACAATCAATTAAAATTTCACAAGAACCATCATGGCAATTTTTAATTCCATCTTTGCAATTAGGATTTTGAGTATAATAACACTCACTAAAAAGTCCAGGCATCAGCAAAGAAGTTTTACAGTTTTTAGTATCAATACAATCTCTAAATTGAATTCCACAAGTTTCAGAATTATAATTGAATAGATTACATCTGTTTTTAATTAAATCATAATCTTTAAAATTAAGATTATTTGAGGATTTTTCATTTTCTAAATTTTTACATTGATTCCATTCTCCGCATATCCATTTCTCACTACATGCAACCTTACCTCCTCCCCCACCACCACCAGAACTTACTCCAGCAGGACAAGCTACATAACCCACACTTACATTCCAATTCACAGAACTGTAATTTAAACCGTCACTCACAATTATGCTTACATTAAAGTTTCCAGTAACTCCGCATCCAAAAGTGTATTTAAAATTATCAAATCCTTCTGATTCTAAAATATTATTAAGATACCAAGAATAATTTAAAGGAAAAGTTCCATCAGGATCATACGCACTTACATTAAAATAAAGTTCTTGGTTACCTAAAGGATTTAAATTAGTTTCATTAGGATAATGAGAAACAATAACCGGTGCTCTATTAGTATTAGTAATTGTAAGACTTAAATTAGTACATTTTCTTATACTTTCCCAGGTAATATCATTAGATCCTGAACTACAATATTCTCCAAAGTTAGGGTGATGGTTTAATAATCCACTATCATTCACACAAAATTGTATTTTATAATTGCCTAAATTACTTGCATTACCCGTAATATTAATCAAGCCAGTAGCAGTATTAAATATCTTAGGATTATTTTGGATAAAATCTATTCCGCTTAAAAATTTATAATCAAATTTTAAACTAGAAGCAGGAAATTTTCCAGAGATAACTTCAACATCATCGACATTAAGCTTATGAACATATTTACTATTAATCCCTTTATCCCAAATTTCTAATGTAGTAATTCCAAAAGGATCTATCTCTGGTGCATTATTTATTTCAATTAAAGTTATATTAATTTTTTCAAAATCATTTCCTCCTCTTCCAATAGCAGAAATTGTTTGAGGGTACTGAACATATCCCCCATATTTCACAGCATCAGGATTTTTACTATTAGGATTTAAAATATCTAATTTGTATAATGTTCCAGAATAAATCTGGCATATAGAAAGATTATGATTAGAATTATCCCCTACACATTTTACATTAAATGGATTTTGCTTAGAAATCCCAACAGCTAACCACTCAACTCCTGTTAGATCAGTTACTTGAAAAGGATAATCTAGATATTTATTTTCACAAACAAAAATTTCTTTGTCTATAATTATTTTAGGCGGAGAAGAAGCCATTATCTGAACAGCAACATTTACTAACCCGCTGTTTGGAAGCTCTCCTTTAAAAAAATTAAGATTAGTTTGATAAACCAAAAAAGTTAACCCACTAAAAACTGCAGCCAATAAAACAAAGATTCCAATAATAATTAAAACATTTTTTTTAATCTCTTTTTTATCATTTCCTCGTCCTAAATATCTTGTTTTAGTTATTCCTTTTTCTCTATAATTTTCATACAAATAAGGCCCAAATTTTTTCCCATTTTTAATTATATATTTTTTATGCACCATTTCCTCTTTTTAAGATAATATAAAAAATTACCCCGCAATAAACTAAGCAAAACAGGATATATAAATATTATTAAACATCAAAATTTTTCAAAAAAATTTTGTGGCTTAAAAATTCTTTTAAAAGAATTTTTAAAATGCGGGGTAACTGCATTTTAACTTTATATAAACAATTATCTCTTTCAACTAAAAATAAAATCAACAGCCTTATAAATTCTAGATTATTAATCATTTTATGCCAATCAATGCTAATTTTGAATATGCAAATGCTGAAGGCAGATATCATTCTGCTCAGACAGATGAAGAAAGATTAAGAGCATTAGAAGAAATGATGAAAACAATGCCTACCCATAAAGGAGCAGAAAATCTAAGAAAAAATATTAGAACAAGATATAAAAAATTAAAAAATGATTTATCTAAATCCAAAAAAGCAAGAAGAGGCAAATCTAAAGGAATTAAAAAAGCAGAAATGCAAGCAGTTCTTATTGGATTAACTAATTCTGGAAAATCTTCTGTGCTTAAATCTTTAACAAATGCCCATCCAAAAATAGCAAGTTATGGATTTACTACAACAGAACCAGAAATAGGAACTTTATCTTATGAAGGATGCGATATACAAATAATTGACTTGCCTCCAATTGCTTCTGAAAATTTTGATAGAGGAATTGTGAATAATGCAGACACCTTATTAATTATAATTAAAAAAATAGATGAAATAAGAATAGTTTTAGAATCAATAAACAATCAAAAAGCAAATAAAATTATTGTTTTTAATAAAATAGATTTATATGATGAAGACACAAAAAGAAAAATTTCTGAAACTCTAAAATCAAAGAGATATAATTATTCTCTCATCTCATGCATCACAAGAGAAGGAATTGAAGAATTAAAAGAAAAAATCCTTTCTTCATTTGGAATGATAAAGATTTATACAAGACATCCCGGAAAAAGAGAAAAACATCAAGAAAAACCAATGGTTATGCATCCTGAATCAACATTAGAAGATGTTGCAGAAAAAATTCTTCATGATTACAGCAAAAAAGTTAAATTTGCAAAAATCACAGGTCCCTCTTGCAAATTTCTAAATCAAAAAGTAGGATTAAAGCATATTGTAAAAGATAAAGATATTGTGGAGTTTGTGACTGAGTAAAAAACTGCTGATTAATTTGTAACTAAATAATTATTTTAAACTTCTGATTTTATTTGAGATATCTTTAAGAGTATTATCAATTCTTTTATAAAAAATAAAAGTTATTATTCCAATGATGATTAAAAGGATACTATAAGAAGATATTTTCTCTGGATTTAAAAAGACTCCAGCAAGAAAAGTAATAAAACTACCTACTCCAATTATTAAAATAGCATTCAATAACTGTAAATTTCTTTTATAAGATAAATCCAATACATTCTTCTCAATAAGATATTTAACCATTTTTAATTAGAAGCAATTAATCCTATACCAAAAGCTATGGAGATTACTCCAAAAATCTTACTTGGAAAATCTTGGAAATTAAAAAGAGAATATACTCCTAGAATCAAAGCTCCAGAACCTATTCCCATTTTCCAAGGATTTATTTTAGCCATAAGGAAATTAATAATATCAAGTTCTTAAAACTAACTAAAACTTTTGATTTAGTACCCCCTTCTCCGGCTAACTTTCTTAAGTTCTCTTATGAAAATAATTTTAAAGAGGGATTCATTTTATCTTCTATGTTTTCTAAATAAATCAATATTTTTATTTCTACCAACTAAATAATAAATTACACCTGTAACAATACTAAAAAATACAGCAAGAATTATCCAAAAAGGGACTAATCC
>JBBSXH010000129.1:0-5971 GCA_038045865.1 Nanobdellota archaeon | reverse complement strand
TTTTTCATTTTTCATTTTTTCTCCTTTTTAATTTTATTTATTTTCTTAATCTCATCACTGTTTAATTCAACAGCCAAAAAATCTCCTTCATTTAATTCAAATCTTTCAATTGTTTCGCTTGGTATTGTAACAACATAAGAATTACCTACTTTCCTTAATTTTGCATCAAACTTTCTTTTTGACATTTTTTTTATTTTTTAGTTTATTTTAAACCACTTTTAATAATTTATAACTCCCTCATACTTTTTGCAAATGAGTGTTAAAGCTTTGTGTGAATTGTTTTTATTTGCTTGATTGATTAAACTTAATCTATTTAGCCCCTTTGTTTTTAGTTTTATTTATTATTGATATTTTACATAATCTTTGTGTATATACAAAAGATATACATAGTATTTAAGGGTTTTGGGAGAATAAACATTAAATGCGGCTTCCGGGAATTGAACCCGGCCAACGACCTTGGGAAGGTCGTGTCATACCGATAGACCAAAGCCGCATGAACTTAATGAGAGCATTAAGTTTATTAATATTATTCTGATTGAGTTAATATGGTTAAAAAGAAATTTTATATTACAACTGCAATTGATTAAATTAACCATTTTAAAATTAGGACACAGATTTATATATCTTGTTTCACTTTTTATTTAATGACTAAAAAAATAGAAATTTCTAAAAAACTTCTTGATAAATTATATCTTCAATGTAATTTATCTACTTATAAAATTGCTAAAAAATTGGGTTGTGATCCTTCAGTTATTCAAAAAAGATTGAAAGAGTATAAAATAAAATCTAAAAATCCTAAAGAGAAAATTAATTTTACGAAAGAAAAACTTTTTGATTTGTATATAATTAAAAAGTTCTCTACCCAAAAGATATCTAATATTTTGGGAATAAGTTCATGTACTGTTTATAATAAGTTAAAAGAAGCCGGAATTGATATAAGACCTAAAAAAATTATTAAAATAAATAGGAAAGCATTAGAAAAATTATATATTAATAATAAATTATCTTGTTCTGAAATTGCTAAAAAATTAGGTTGTAACAGAATTACTATTTTTCAAAAATTAAGAAAATTTATGATTAAAACAAGAAATTTATCTGAAGCGAATATTATTTATCCAAAGAAAAAATTTAATGGAAATAATAAATTAAAAGCTTATATGATTGGATTTAGATTAGGAGATTTAAATGTTAGAACAAATATAGGCGAAACTATTTTTATTAAATCAAACACCACAAAAAAAGAGCAATTAGACTTAATTGAACAAGTTTATGGAGGGTATGGACATTTTAGAGTAAGTCAAGGAAAAAATGATTATTGTGTATGGTGTAATCTGGATAAATCATTTTCTTTTTTGTTGCCTAAAGAAGATAAAATGGAGGATTGGATTTTAAATAATAACGATTGTTTTTTCTCATTTCTTGCAGGTTATACTGATGCAGAAGGCAATATCAATGTATCTCAGGGTAGAGCGAGATTTAGAATACGAACCTATGATAAGAATATTCTATTTCAGTTATACAATAAATTAAATTCTTTAGGGATAAATACAAAGTTTGGAATTGCGTTAAAAAAAGGAATCCATTCAGGAATTAAACACAATAAAGATTGTTGGGGTATTTTTGTTAATAGTAAAGAAAGTTTATTAGAATTATTTAGATTTCTTAAACCTCTTCTTAGACATAAAAAAAGGTTTAATGATCTTGTTTTAGCAGAAAATAATATCTTAGAAAGAAATAAAAAGCATAGAATGAATATTAGTCTTATGGAAAATAAAAAAACTTTTTATATAACTACTCCAGTCTATTATGCAAATGGCTCCCCTCATCTAGGAGGAGCATATACAACTATTGCTGCAGATGTATTAGCAAGATGGCATAAATTAGTTGGAGAAGAAGTTTTCTTTTTAACAGGAACTGATGAACATGGACAAAAAATTCAAGAAACTGCTGAAAAAGAAAGACTTAAACCTAAAGAATTTGTTGATAAAATAGCTAAAGAATTTAAAGAGGCTTTTAAAATGCTTAATATTTCTAATGATAATTTTGTAAGAACTACTGATAAAATACATGAAGAAGAAGTAAAAAAGATTCTTCAAGAACTCTATAATAAAAAAATTATTTACAAAGGTTATTATGAAGCTTACTATTGTGTTGGCTGTGAACAATATTTGAATGAGTCTGATTTAGTAGATGGAAAATGTCCATTACATAAACTAGAACCTGAATTAAGAAAAGAAGAATCTTATTTGTTTAAACTTTCATCTTTCCAAGATAAATTATTAAAATTAATAAAAACAGAAAAATATGGTATTTTTCCAGAAGCAAGAAGAAAAGAAATAATTGATTTTATTGAAAGTGGTTTAAGAGATATATCTATTTCTAGATTAAAAAGCAAAGTTAGTTGGGGAATTGAGTTACCTTTTGATAAAGAACATACTTGCTTTGTTTGGGTTGATGCTTTTTGGAATTATCTTACTGGATTAATTGAAAAGAAAAAGTTTGATAAATTTTGGCCTGCAAATGTTCAGTTAATGGCAAAAGACATTATAAGAGTTCATGCAACAATTTGGCCTGCTCTGCTTCTTGCTACTGAAAATAAATTACCCGAAACCCTTTTTGTTCATGGATATTTTACAATTGATGGACAAAAAATGAGTAAGAGTCTTGGTAACGTTATATCTCCAGTTTATTTAACTGAAAAGTATGGGGCAGATAGTGTTAGATATTATCTTATGAGAAATATTCCTTTTGGGCAAGATGGAGATGTATCTGAAGAATCCTTAATTAATAGGCATAATACAGAACTAGCAAATAAATTAGGAAATTTAATTTCAAGAGTTTCTGCTCTTGCAGAAAAATATGGTATAGAGAAGACTGAAAATAAACTTATTAAAAAATTAAGATTAAAAGAAATTGAAAAACATATTGATAATTTTGAATTAGACAAAGCTCTTTCAGAGATTTTTGCATTTATTGATAATTGTAATGAATATGTTCAGAGCAAAAAACCATGGGAAACTCATGATAAAAAAGTTCTTTATGAATTAGCAGATAGCATAAAAGCAATTGGAATTTTGTTGTATCCTTTTATGCCTTCAACATCTGAAAAGATTTCTAAAGAATTTGGATTTAAGATAAAACTTGATGAGATTGAAAAACCATTAAAAGTTAAGAAGATAAAAAAGGGCGAGATACTTTTTAAAAAAATATAAGTATAGATTTAATTATACAAATTCTTATAAATTTAGCTTTATATTTTATTTTATGATTCAAAATCAAAAAGTTGTTAGAGAAACAAATAAAATTTTTCTTGAATTTTGTAAGTTAGCGTGCCCTGATTATATAAAAAATGTTTCTAAAGCTCAATTAGCTCAGATTTCATCAAGTTTATTAAAATATGGAAAAATAAATGTTAGGAGATTATACAAAACAATAGAAAAAAGATTATCAAATCCTGAAACTATTATATTAAACAAAAATAATATTCCCCATTTGGAAAATTATTTGCCTAAAAAAGAGTCCTTGGGATACAAGCAAAAAGCAAGTAGATTTATTAAAGAAACAATTGGAATTTTAATTCCTGTTTCTGCAAATGTTTCTGGAAAATTTTATGATTCTATTATAAAAAATTTAATTAAAAATCCTAAAATAAAAACTATATCTCTTGAAAATAGGTTAATTGAAAATTTAGAATTTATGAAATTTTGGGCTTTAAGAGGTTTGCCAAATTGTGTTTATGGGACAATACAAGAGATAGAAAAGGATTACAATGTGATTAAAGAATATATTGCGCGAAAAGATGATAAAGGTTAGGTAATCTAAAATAAATGTTTTATCCAATTCTGCTTCCTAATTCAATTGAACCATCAGGTTGTAATAATTTTACTTCAGAATGGTCGTCATTAGATGCTGCTAAAAGCATTCCTTCTGATGTGATGCCTTTAATTTTTCTTTGTTCTAAATTTGTAAAAACAATAATCCTTTTTCCTTCTAATTCTTCTTTTGCATAATAGGGTTTTATTCCTGCTACAATTGTTCGAGTTTCTGTTCCTAAATCAATTTTTAATTTAAGCAATTTATCTGCACCCTTGATTTCTTCAACTTCAAGTATTTCTGCAACTCTCAAATCAATTTTACTCCAGTCTGAAAATGAAACTATGCCTTCTGTCATTTTATTTTTTTGCTTTACTCCTTATTTTATTTACTTTTTAATAATTTATAATACTTTTATTCGCTTGAGCTTATTTTGTTTAGCTTGTTGTGAGTTTTTTAAGCTTGAACAAATTAGCCAAAGCGATTTAGTTTTATATATTATTAAATTTAATATTTATTGATTATTAATAGATTTATTTTTTATTTCAATCCAATACTTTTTAATATTCTTCCAAGAATTCCTGTTGCATCAGGATTATCAAATCTTACATCGTCTCCTAAAAGTCGTTTTGATGTTTTCATATAACTTTTTGCTGCCTTACTTCTTGGGTGAGTATGAATAACTGAATTTTTTAGTACTTGGGATTCTTTTATTGCTATGTCTTCTGGAATAATTCCTAATATTGGAACTTCTAACATTTCTTTTATGTTTTGGATTGACATTTCAGTTTTATTTCCACAACATCTTGTAATTATAACTCCTACAACTGGTTTATTCATTTCTTCTGCAAGTTTTATTGTTTTTAGTGCATCAGTTACAGCAGGCATTTCAGGATTAGTAACAATGATTAATTCATCGCATGCAGAAATTGCTGACCTTGCTTCTTCTCCAAGTCCTGCAGCAGAATCAATTAAAATATGATTTGTCATTTTTTTTAATCTTTTGGTAATCTCTGGAAATCTTTTGTAATTAATTCTTTCAGATTCTTTTAAAGAAAGAGATGCAGGAATTATTTTTGTTCCTGATTCATGTTCATAAATTGCTTCTTCTATTTTTGCCTGATTGTTTAGAACATGATTTAATGTAACTGGAACTATTGGTGCTCCTAGACTAATTCCTATATTTGGAGTTGTTAAATTTCCATCAATTATAATTACATCTTCACCTAATTTATTTAGGGAAGTTCCTATATTTATTGCTGTTGTTGTTTTTCCAACCCCTCCTTTTCCAGAAATTATTGCATATATTTTAGCCATTTTATTTAATTTGTTTTATCTTTGTGAAAGAAAAAGTTTTGTATAATTTATAAATCTTTCCAGAATTTCTGCATATTCTTTCAGCTTGTCTAAATTAATTGCTGTTTCTTTTCCTTTGAACATGACTCTTAAACAAACCCCTTTTCTGAACTCTCCTTCTTTTGTTTTGATTAAAGGGTCTATTAATTTGAACATTTCATATTCTGTTATTGCATTAATAACTTCAGGATTTTTTTTAAAGAGCTCTTTTATAGCATCTATTCTTAATTTTGGAGCTGTTGGGATAATTTTGATTTTTTTTCTTTTTTTAGATATTTCCAACAAACCATCAAAAGCATAATCCATCATTATTTTCCATCGTTTTATTAGATTTATCATAACATCGCAGGTTTTAGTATACTTCATGCTAACATAAAGCAGATGGTCTGCGCTAATCTTTTCTTTCATTACTTTTTCTAAGATATCTAATTCTGACATTATTTTGCACTCTTTTCAAACCCTAAAAAGGGCATTAAATTTTAAGGGGTAACTTATATTTAAATGCTTCTTAGAAGAAATAATTAGTTTTTAGAAGAAAAAATATTTTTTAATTTTTCTTTTTAGGTAAATCCCATCTTGCACTTTTACAATGTGGACAAATAAGTGGTTTTTCTTTTTGTGAGCGAGGCAACCATTTATAATCACAATTATTACATCTATATCCTTTGACTTTAACTTCAATTTCTGGCATATTATCTTTATTTAATGATAATTTATAAATGTTACTACCTATAGTAATATTTTACAAAAGGATACTGTAGCATTATCGTCATCTCCCTAATTTTGCTAAATATTCTATCAA
>JBBSXH010000128.1:0-3155 GCA_038045865.1 Nanobdellota archaeon | reverse complement strand
GCCTTTTAAAATTGGAAATGACTTATTTACAAGTTCATTAACTATTTTTGTGTAGCTTTTTAGTTTATCCATCCACCCCTAATAATTCTAATCCTTTTTAAATATCGTTCTCTTAAATCTATTTCTTAAATAAACACACAAGTAACCCCCCATCACTTCATTTGTTTGAGAAGTATATTTTATACAACAATATTCTAAAACAGATAATTATTTATAAACAAAACTCTACTTTCTAAGATATAAAAAATAGGTTACTGAAACCAAATCAATAATATTAAAAAATAAATCGCTTACTCGCAATCCTGTTTGCTGTTTAATATTCAAAAGACACAAACAAAATTGCTCGGGCTAATTTGTTCAAAGCTTAAAAAACTCACAACAAGCTAAACAACATAAGTTCAAGAGGATAAGGGGTATTAATATTAATAAATCAAAAACCCTTGAGTTAATCAACCCCGCTTAAAAAACTCCCACAAAACCTTTAAGACGATTAATATTATTAAAATAGTATAGGGGTTTAACATTATCCAAAATTAATAATAAAAGAGGAAACAAAAAAAATGGCAGAAAAAAAAGGTGCAGAAGAGCAAATCATAGAGGCAAAATCATTTTTCTCAAGTTATAAACATGAAATTGGTGAAAGTATTAGAAAAGGCAAAAAAGTTGTTTTTGTTAATTTTGATAACTTATCCTCTCATTCACCAATGCTTGCAGAAGCATTAATTAGTTCTCCTGAAGAATTATTAGAAATTCTTGAGACTGCTCTAGAGGAAACAGGGCTTATCAAAGACCCAAGAATAAGATTTTTAAATCTGCCTGAAACACAAAAAGTAAAAATAAGAACAATAAGAGCAAATCATTTAAATCAATTAATTTTTTTTGAGGGCTTAGTAAGACAAGCATCAGAAGTTCGTCCGCAAGTTGTTAATGCAAAATTTGAATGTCCTTCGTGCGGGACAGTTATTTCTGTTTTGCAAATAGATAAAAAATTCAGAGAACCCTCAAGATGTTCTTGTGGAAGAAAAGGACAATTTAGATTAATAAGCAAATCAATGGTTGATGCTCAAAGATTAGTAATTGAAGAATCTCCTGAATCTTTATCAGGCGGAGAACAGCCAAGAAGAATGTCTGTTTTCTTAAAAGAGGACTTAGTAGAACCAGGAATGGAAGAAAAAACAACTCCAGGAAGCAAAGTAAGAGTTTTAGGAGTATTAAAAGAAGTACCTATTCCTTTACAAACTGGTGCTGTTTCAACAAGATTTGATTTGGCTGTTGAAGCAAATAATTTAATTCCATTAGAATCAACTTATGAAGATTTAGAAATTTCAGAAGAAGATGAAAAACAAATCCAAGAATTAGCAGAAGACCCTGAATTATTTAAAAAATTAAGAGATAGTATTGCTTCAAGTATTTGGGGTTATGAGGAAATTAAAGAAGCATTAGTTTTGCAAATGTTTTCAGGAGTAAGAAAAGTAAATCAAAATGATGGTTCTGTTTCAAGAGGAGATATTCATTTATTTTTAATGGGAGACCCAGGAGTAGCAAAAAGTTTAAGCAAGGATGAAAAGGTAATGTATATTTCAGAAAATGAAACAGGATATGAAAGTTTGGATAAAATTTATGATAAATTTAAAAGATTTCCAAAAAATCTTAAAGTATTAACAATAGATATGAAAAATCATGATTCAAAATGGGAAAGTGTAAGTGAAATAATAAAGCATCTTCCTGAAAAAGAGCTCATAAAAATAACAACTGAACATGGAAAACAAGTAACCGGAACAAAAGACCACTCCTTTATTACCCTCTCAGATGAGGGAGAAATCATTTCAATTAAAGGAGATAAATTAACTAAAAATTCTTATGTTCCAATTCCTGTAAATTATCACAAAGAACAATTCAAAGTTTTTAATCCAGGATATTTTAATAAAAAGGTTACAAATTCCAAACTTCTCCCAGATAAAATAGAACTTGACAAAAACTTTGGCTTTTTTGTTGGAATCTTCTTGGCAGAGGGATATATTCAAGATGAAGAAGCAATTAATATTTCAAATACAAATGAAGAAATACAAAATAGAGTAATAAATTTTTCCAAAAAATTAGGATTAAATTATACTCAAAATAAAAAAGGAGTTTCATTATTTTCTTCAAATTTATCTAGAATATTAAAAGCTTATTGTTATGATAATGAAGGATTAAAAAGCATAAGCAAAGGAGTAAAAGGGAATTACTCTCGAATTAAGAAAATTCCAGGGTTTATGCATTTTGCTCCCAAAGAATTCATTTACGGTTTATTATCTGGATTATTTTCAGGAGATGGGAGATTAATTCAAGACAAAAAAATGCTTAAAGGATTTGAGTTAGTAACAATATCCAAAGATTTAGCAGAAAATACATCAGACCTACTCTTTTCAATAGGAATATTAAACAAATTAAAGCCAAAAAAATATAACTACAAAGGCAAAATAACAGATTGCTATTACATCTCTGTCCCCACTTATATGATAAATCAATTCTTAGAGAATATAGAAATCATTGGGAGAAAAATAAGATTAAATAAAAACAATCCAGTATATTCCTATAATAATCTTATTCCATGTGGAAATTTAGTTTATAAAGTTGTAAAAAAATTAGGTTATAATTCAAGAATATCTGGAAATAGAACTCTTGCAGCAGAAATGAGAACAGTCAAAAAAAGGAATGAATTAGGAAAATTAAGGTTATTAAGGTTAATAAAAGAGTTTGAAAGTAGGTCAAAAGAAAAAATTTTAGAGCTTGAAATATTAAAAAAAATAGCAAACAGCAATATAGTCTGGTCAAAAATTAAAGAAATAAAAGTTTTAGAAAAGAAAAATGAAGAAGTTTATGATTTGTCTATTCCCTCAACAAATACTTTTGTAGCAAACGGCATAGGAGTTCATAACTCCCAAGTCCTGAAATTCATTTCAAATATTGCACCAAAAGGAAGATATGTTGTTGGTATGGGAGCAAGTGGAAGAGGTATAACTGCAACAGTTGTAAGAGATGAATTCTTAAAAGGATGGAGTTTAGAAGCAGGAGCAATGGTTTTAGCAAACAAAGGAGTTATTTGCATTGATGAAATTGAAAAAATGACTCCTGAAGATAGAAGTGCTATGCATGAAGCACTTGAACAACAA
>JBBSXH010000127.1:0-12753 GCA_038045865.1 Nanobdellota archaeon | reverse complement strand
GGCTCAAGATATTTTACAATACTTCCATAAGAAATTGTAAAGATAATATTTCCTGTGCAGGGTTCTCCCTTGCTGTTTAATTGTCCACATTTTCCAGTTAATGGAACTCTTCTGTAAATTGTATTGCATTTAGAACATCTAAAATTTTGTTGAGAAAATTTTCTCAAGTTTCCTTTTAAATCCCTCATAAAATGCCTGTCAATAATTAATCTAGCAACATCTCCTTGATCCACACTTCTTAACTTGCTACACAAATCCATCTGGGCTTTTACTTTTTCAGCCATAGTTGGAAGAGTTTTATAACAACTGCATGTAGCGCCTATATTAAAATCAGAAGTGCTATGAGTAAATCCTGTATTCACAAAAGGGTCCTCTCCTCTTGCAATTCTCTGTTTAACCATTTCAATTTTAATTTGAGAGGAATGTAATTTTTGTTCTGCTTTTTCATATAATTCTAAAGGATAATTGCTTACTAATTCAAAATCAAGAATTTGATCATCAACTTCTCTTGCATTAATAAATCCATTTAAAACAAGTGGAGCATCTTGTGTTCCTCCTCTGTGAGCAGGAAGAAATTTTCTTGAAAAATTTATTAAAACATCTAACAAAAGCATTAATGCACTTTCATCGCCGTCCGCGTCGCGACGCATAGCCGCATGCATATAAGGTGAAGCAAGAAGTCCCTGGACTTTAGAAAAACCAATAATCCTGCAAATAACTCCTGCACAATTATGAGGAGCCATGCAAACACCTAATTGTCCGATTAAATCCCCGCGGGTTTTAATATTATAAAATCTAGGCAAATGATAAAATTTTTCTAAAAGTTCATCTATAAAATTTGCTACATTAATAAAAACATCATCTGCCTTTTCATCACCACAAATAGAATTACAAGGAAGAAGAATATCATGAGGTTTTAATTCTAAAATCTGATTCTCATTAGTTAATTCATTGCCCAAATAATCCTTATTATATCCTAATTTTTTTAGTCTCTCAACACTAACTTCAATCTCATATGGTTTAAAATGAGTAATAACTAATTCAGTCATGTCATATCTAACTGTTCCATCTTTATTTACACATAAATTATACTTTGCTCTTAAAATTCCTTTGCTTAAATTTTCCAAATCATGATTTTCAGAACTTGTTCCCCTTACTCCTTTAATTAATACAGGGATATTATTTTTTATAAATCCTAAATCTTGTTTTGCTTTTTCAAGATAATGCGCCATATCAATTTTTGAATATTTGCAGCTATTTCCAATTCCATGAACTGCGCATTTTTCTTCTTTAATTTCTTTCTTGCACATCCTGCAAAAATATTTTTTCAAAGTAGGACATTTGCACTGCTCACAAACAGGATAAATATTGTCTTTTTTACAAGTTTCACAATAATAAAATGGAAATGTAGAATTTACATAACCAACTTTTGCTGCTTCATTAACACTCCTTAATCTTCCACCTTCTTCTGCAATAGGAAACAAAACATTAGGGCTTCCAATTAATTTTCTTAATTTTGCTTTTTCAGGCCTTCCCATCCTTGTTCCAATAAATTCTCCTGCTTTGTCTTTAATTTTAAATTTAGAAAGGTCATTTATAAAATCAAGAGGATTCTTCTCTTCCTTAAAATCAAAATCAAAAATTATTTCTCCTTCATGAAATTCACTTAATCCTAAATTAACTAAAAGTTTTTTTGTTTCTTCTTCATTCAATACAATATTTTCAATACTCACTTCATGTTCAACACCTAAAAGTTCAAGTGCTCTTTTGCCTATTCTAAATCTTTCACTTTCAGATTTATTATAAGGAAATAAAAGTTTTTTTTCAAAAACTTTTGAGTGCTGAAGCCAATCAATTAAACCTAAAAATTGAGAATAATCTATTTGTGTCCAATAAAAAATACTTTTAGGATGCAAAGGAATATTATATTTTTTAGAAAATTCTATTGCCTCTTCTAAACTTACAGCATAGTAATCATTTACTTCTCCTCCTGCTTTTTTTAATTCAAGATTCCACCATTCTTCAACATAGCCCGGACTAACCAACAAAGCATTTCTGTTTATAACATCTCCTAATGGAAAAAGTATATCTCCTAAATAAATTATTTCTTTAATATCTTTATAATGTTTTTTTGCTTCTTCATAAGTCTTTAAACTTTTAACACTTCCATTATTTAATTTAACAATAGGCCCTTCAATAACATCACATACACTAACAACACATCCTTTTGTTGGTTTTTCTATTTTTAATTGGGTTCCTGTTGCAAGAAAATCATTTGTGACTCCCATTGTTGCAGGATGAACACTTACTTCTGAAAAACCAGCAACTCTGCTTCTTCCATATCTGAATCTAAAACCTTTTCCAGGATGCCCAAACACAGGCCTTCCTGCAACTAAATCTTTTATATAAGTTGGAGAAGCATCAGTTTTTCCTAAATTTCTTTTTTCATGCAACTGAACATACTCTTCTAACCAATCCCAATCTCTTATTTCAAAACCATTTCTGATTAATCCTTTTAATAATCTAAGTGCTTTTGCTGCTTTTTGTGAAATCCCTTCTCCTAAAATTAAACAATAACCTCCTCTAATAAAATCTGTTTCAATTCTTGGCAAATTTTTATAATTACTAACTTCTCTTTTTTCAGTAGGTTCTCCTGCAACCTGAATAGGAAGATGCTGGGCAATAAAATAAGCTTCTTCTTCAGTAGGAAGATATTGCAAATTATTTACCCTTTCATGATAATCATAAAGTTCGCAAACCATTCTCTTACATTCTTTTTCAGTAGGATCATATTTTGCATAACCAAAAATTTGTCTTATGTAATCTATTAATATTAAACCCATACAACTCGCAGTTGTTCCTGCACTTCTTATTGGACCTGAAAAAAATGCTTTTAGATAAGTTTCTCCTGTTTGAGTCTTTCCAGTTTTAATACCTGTATATCCTTCAATTGGACTTGAAACAACTCCTAAAGTAATATATGCAAAACCAACTCTAATGCCTGCATCCATTGCCTCTAAATCATTTTCAAACTTGCAATATTTTTGTTTAGAAATTTCTTCTGCAATTTTAAAACTAACACTCGTGTCCAAAGCCCCATATTGTTTTTCTAATTCCAAAATTCTATTAATTATTTCTTCTTTATCTAATTGAGGATAAATTGTTGCAATTAATCTAATTACTTTAGCCGCCATACTTAAAGCAAGAGGAACTTCAACCTTACCAACAGGATCTAATCCTCTTGCTCTCGCTTGTTCAGCAAGATTATAGTTTTTTTTGATTTCTTCACCTAAATCTGCGAAGTATTCTTGAGTGTTCATTTTAATTTTTCATTTCTTGATTGTTTAATTTATCAATTTCCTGTATCTTATTTAAAATTTCATTCCAGTTTTTAATTCTATTAATATTTTTGTGCTCAATGCCTTGATTCCAAGGATTATTTAATAACAAAACCTTTATTCCGCTATCGGCACATTGTATAGCAATATTTCCATTATCTTCAATTAAAATGCTAACTCCTAATTTTATGCATATTTCTCTTTTGTAAATAGTCTTATCTTTTTCATCTCTACTATGAATTAATTGAATATCTGTTTCTAAAAAATGTTTATCAAAAAAATTCTTTGTTTTTTCTCCCCATCTTAGAGGTCTTGCAGTAATTATATAAATTTTATTTTGTTTTGCTAATTTATGTATGGCTTCTTTAGAACCTTCTATAAAAGGGATTTCATTAAAACTATCTAAAAAATAAAAATCTTCCATTAATTTTTTACCCTCTTCTTCACTAATAGAAATAAAATCCCAGAAATTATAAGTAATCCAATTTTCAATAGAAATATTTTTCCTGTGTTTCTTATTGTAGTATTCTAAAAATTTAGATGCAAAATCTAAAATTACTCCATCAATATCTATTCCTATTTTCATTTTATTTGAATTTTTTTAAAATTTAAATGATTGAAAAATATAATATTTTTCATTTTATTCTTTTTTCACCTCGCAAACAATCTCCTTTTTATTATCGATTAATTGATTATTCTTATTTTCTTCTAACTTATTTCCCCCCTCTTCTCCTCCAATAGATTCCTTAACCACTTCTTTGCATTCTTTTTCAGGATTAAATTCAACATCTGAAAAATCTAATATTTTTATTTCTCTTGTTTTTAAATTAAATATTGGAACCTTGCAGGGGTCTGGATGATTTCCAACTTTTTCTTCAAAAGGAGTTGTTGATTGCCAGCAACTACTGCTTACAATAAGAATATTATGATACATATCAATATCTGGTTTATGTAAATCTCCTGTAAGAATAATATCTGGAATTTGTTTTATAATTAAAGGGTCTTCTTCTGCATCAGGAATATAAATTCCTGCTCCATGCATTGGAGAGAGATGTCTTCTTAATAATAAATGTTTAACAACTCTTGCAGGAGTGTTAAATGCATCACTTAATCTTAATTCTTCAAGCTCATTAATAATACGAGCCATGCTCGCACCATGATACATTAAAACTTTAAAACTTTCTTTCTCATCACTTTCAATTTCAACTAAACTAGGATTACTCACTAAATACAAATTTTTAATTTCTGTTAAAACTTTTCCAAAATCCTCTCCGATAGGCGGTTGAGGTTCTGCAACTCTTACTGCATCGTGCTGTCCAGGACACTGAATAATACTAATTCTTTCAGGAATTTGTTTATAAAATTCTGCAAGTTTAACATATTGTTCTCTTATATCTTTAATTTTCAATTCTTTTTCCTGTCCAGGATAAATACCTACTCCATCAATACTATCTCCCACAACAAAAATATATCTAATTTTTTCAGTAACCTTTTTTTGTTCTTCGCTACAATCTTTTCCATTAATCCAATCAACAAATCTTTGAAAATTCTTTTCTAAAAAGTTCTTACTGCCCACATGAACATCTGAAATAAAAACAACATATTTTTCTTCTTCTGATTTTTTCTTTCTTTCCAAAAAAGCATCTGGATAAAATAAATCATTTACAAATAAAAAATCTTTGGTTCCAGAACATTTTAATCCTAAAATATCATCAGGAAGAATTTCTTTTGCTTTTTCATAAATTTCTTCTTTATTTTGATTAATTAAAACTTTAATATTTCCAGTTAAATCTTCAACTTCCAGTATAATATTTTTGTTTTTAGTGATAGATTTAGTTTTTACCATAGCAATAATAGAGTGAGCCCTATTTCCATTTATTTTATCTATTGAAGTGAGATTTTCTAGATTAGGATTATTCTGCAAAATAATCTTAAAAAAATTATACCTGCTTCTAAAATGCTTAACAAAATCTTTTACTTCTATTTTCTTGTAGGGGATTGTTGGAGAAAAAAGTATCTTCACAGAATTTTTTTGGGATTCAGTTATAGATCTAGATTCTACTCTTGTTTCTTTCTTTACTTCTACAGAAACAGAAACATTTACAAAAAATCTTTCAACGATTTTTTGTTTTTCTAAATCTAATTCTTTAAAAACCGGCTTTAGAGTTTCAAAATACTTTGTGATTAAATTTTTAGTGACTAATTTCTGTCCTGAAAACTCTATTTTATTCATTATCTCATTAGCCACATCTTCGTCCTGTATTTGTCTAAAAAAATCTAAAGTGTCTCTGTCTAACAAAAAACCCTTTTCAATGAATAATTTTAATATTTTTTCTGACATGTAAACTCCTATTTTAGATTATTAGGCAAATATTATTTACCTACAGGCCAAGTGCATTAACTAAAATTTCCTGGCTTCTATCAAGAATATTCACTGGAATTGCTAATTTGATTTCTCTTGTTCTTCCCTGTCTGCCCTTGCTAATTACTCTTGCATTTATCAAACCAAGCATATCAAACTCTGCTAGGATATCACTCACTCTTCTTTGGGTAAGAGAATCTATTTTAACTTTTTTGCATAATTCTTGATAATGAGAAAAAATATCTCCTGTAAAAATATTCTCTTTAGACTTTTTAATTAATTGAAAAATAGAATACAAAACTATTTGAAATTGTTTAGGTTCTGTTTCAATAATATCTAAAATTTTGTCTCTCTCAATTTTATCATTTGCTTTGTCTATATGTTCTTCTTTAATACTTGCACTAGAATCTCTTTCAGCAATTTCTCCTGCAACTCTTAATAAATCTAAAGCTCTTCTAGCATCTCCATGCTCTCTTGCAGCAAAAGCAGCACACTTTTCAATTACCCCCTCAGAAACAACTCCCAGTTTAAATGAATCATTTGCTCTTTTTCTTAAAATATCAATTAATTGAGGGGCATTATAAGGAGGGAATACAAGCTCCTCTTCAGATAAAGAACTTCTAACTCTTTGATCAATCATATCTAAAAATCTCAAATCATTACTTATCCCAACAATTATAATTTGCACCTTGCTTAATTCAGCATTAAGGCGAGTAAGATTATATAAAAATTCATCTGAAATTTTTTTAACTGCCTGGTCAATCTCATCTAAAATTAAAATTAATAATTTTTCTCCACTTTTTTCAAGCACTTCTAAAAATTTTAAATAAACTTGGTCTGTGGGTAATCCTGTTGGAGGAACAAATCCCCCTAATTTTTTAATTAATTCTGCTAAAATCCTGTATTCTGTGTCTGCAACTTTTTTTAACTTGCAATTTAAATATTCTATTCTCAGAACACCATCTTTTGATCTTGCTCTTAGTTCATTCGCAACATGTTGGACTGAAAGTGTTTTGCCGCTTCCTGTTTTTCCATAGATGAATAAATTGCTTGTCTTTTCCCCCAGTAAACAAGGAGCAAGAATTGAGGCAATCGCCTCTATTTGTTCGTCTCTGTGTGGGATGTCTTCTGGAGAATAATTTGATTGTAATATTTGTTTATTCTTAAACAAACTTCTACTACCCACAGAATCAAATATTTTGTCTAGTTCAGTCATTTTACACCTTTTTGGTTTTACACTTATTTTAAGTTTGTATAACCTTTATGATTATTAGAATTAAAAATAATTTGATTTTATAAATATATAGGTTTTCAAAAATAACTCTTACCAATTTTTCTTATGGAGAAATGGTAATTAAAGAATAGTATCCTCTATAATCTTTAAAATGGTTAAATATTTTGATTTTATTAACTCTAAGATACTCACACCCCCCTTTCCTATGGAACTTGAAATTTTAAGCCCCTTCTAAAAAATATCGTCGAAAATCATTAAAAAATGGTATGGTAAAATGTATATAATAAAATATATATAATCTATAATATAAATCTTTATAAATGAAAAGAAGACAAAACGAAAATTTCCACCCTATTCATTTATAAACATTTCCATACGCAATCATAGGGAGAGAGGCAATAAAGGAAAAACAAGCTCTTCTTCAGACAATGAACTTCTAACTCTTTGGTCAATCATGCCTAAAAATCTCAATCAAGTAAATTTCCACCTAAATAAACACCATCAACAACCCCTGTAAAATTATAACCCCATATACAAACTATATTAAAAATTACAGAAAAGTTTATAAATGAATTCTTTATCTTTAGTTTATGAGTATTGAAAAAAGACCACACAGAGAAATTTTAAACAAAGCAGTTGTTACGAAAGAAGGTAAAAGATTAGGAATTGTTAGAGATGTTACATTTGAAACAAGAACAGGGGAATTAATCCATCTTGTATTAAAAGATTCAACCCCCTACTGCAACCAACTTAACCTAGAAAAATCAACCCAAGGCGACACCCTTGTACCTTATAATTCTATTATTGCAATAGGCGATTTTGTAGTGGTTTCTGAAGAAGATTTAGCTTAATTTTAATTAAGAGATTTATTTATCAATTATCCAATTTTTGTTTTATATTTAAGATTGTAAATTGAAACCACTCTAATAATCATTATATTAATTACTAGTAAAGGTTAGTAAAATCTTCGAGCAAGAGGAGAAGATTTAGTGGATTTGAGTTGGGTAGAAAACAATAAAAGTAAATTTAAGAAACAAAATTTGTCTAAGATTATCATAATCTTTAAACACATGAAAATTGTGCAAAACAATTTTCAGTGCTGAAAATTTTCATAATTTTCATGCATCAAAACCTAGAAAAGCAAAGCTTTTCTGGTCCAGAAAATCCCTAAAAGATTTTCTAGGAATCTAAAGATTTTTGTGGCTTCAGAATTTTTGAAATTCTGATAACTCTCAGAAATATAGAAATTTCTGAAGCTTAAAAGTTTTCATGGAAACTTTTAAAAACCCAGAATTCTACAACCAAATATGAAGATTATAGGATTTAATTTTACAAAAATTTTAATAAGCAAAAAAGAAAAGCAAGAAGGAAAATTAGAAGTAAAACAAAATATTAATATAGAAGATATTATTAAAGATAAAATTAATATCTCTGATGAAGAAGTTTTGAAAGTAACTTTTGGTTTTAATGTAGATTATTCTCCAAATTTTGCAAACTTAGAATTAAAAGGAGTAATTTTATTAATTCCAGGTAAAGAAGATTCTAAAAAAATATTAAAAGAATGGAAAGACAAAAAAATGGAAGGTAACTTTAAAATTCAATTATTTAATTTTATAATTCATAAATGTAACCTAAAAGCCCTAACACTTGAAGATGAATTAGGATTGCCTTTACATGTCCCAATGCCAAGATTAAATCCTGAAAAAGAATAAATCTAAAGAATTAATTGTTCTTAACCCTTAAAATGAACCCCTATTCTTCTAAAATGCCCAAAAAACCAAATTTACAAGGAATAAAATATAATTTAGGTAATGGGAATTTTACAGATTCTATAAAAGAATTCAAAGTTTATTTAAGGAAAGAATCTAAATTTTATCAAGGACTATCTGAAATATCTTCCTCTTATGCCTTAAAAAGAAAATCTGCTATTTCATCAGACTCATCAGATTTAAATGGCAGTTTGTTTGCTTAATCTTTTTAACACGCCAAAATCATAAACTTTATCTTCTTTTCTATTGTAAATCAAAACACCAAAGGTTTTGAGATTCTTTGCAGTAATAATTAAAAATCCTTTATCATTTTTGTCCAATAAACTATTCAAATCATAACCAAAGCTAATATTACTAAAACTCGGCAAAACAATAATTTTCTTCTTCCTCCATTCCCCAACAAGAAAACACTTATATTTTTCTTTTTTATATTTATCTGAAAGAGTTATTGCAGGATGTAGATGTCCGAGAATAATTATTTTCACATTTTTATCTTTAAATTCTTCCTTATACTTTTTGTCACCATGCATAAAACAAATATCTTTGTAAACATAATAGTTCTCAAGTCTAACTTTTTTCTTTTTAGCAATAGGCCCTAATATATTATCATGATTGCCTTTAATTAAAATAATTTCTAAACAATGTTTTCCTAAATAACCTAATAATTCTAAAACTTCTCTCCATTCACTATCAGAAATTCCCCCAAACTCCTGTTTTAAATCCCCATTTACAATAATTTTTTTCAGAACGATTTTTTCTCGCTTGAGTTTTTCAAAAATATCTTTCAAATCAGAAAGTATATCCTTTAATTGAATATTTGGAAATATCCCTCGTTCAATAATATGTTCTTCAAAACCAATATGTGTATCAGAAATCACAAGGATTTCATTATCAATAAGCAAAGCATTATTCAAGAATCTGATTCTATCCTGCGGGAAAAGGGTTGATTGTTTCATCTCTTATTAATTAAAAAGAAGTTTAAAAATATTGAGAAAAGAATTTTTTTAATAAAAAGAATAATTTAAGGTTCTCTATAACCGCTAATAACACAATCACTAACTTCATCATCTAAACACAAAGAAGCTTTTTTCTTAATAGGTTTAGGTTCTGGGAAAGTATAATTTTTTATAATTAAAATTATATCCTGACTTTTATTAGAGGCTTCTATTCCTTTAATAAAATATATTTCCCCATCCTGTTTTGATTTTACAGGATAACTAATTCCATTTTCTTGCAGGGGAATTTGCCCCTTTGTTAAATAATCCCTTACAGTATTTACCATTTTCAATCAAAAATTCATTTATTTTTAAACATTTATCTCTTTTAATCTCTATATTCTCTCTCCAATCTCCTTCACAACTTCTTTATGCATCCTCTTTAAGAATTCTATTTTATCTTCCATTTTAAGCAAATCAGAATATCCCTGCAAAACAAGATTCAAAGCAAAAGGACTTGGTAATTTTGTATTTATTTTTTGAATCTGCACTTTATTGTCTTTTATCCAACTCAAAACTAATTTTGCACTTTCAATATCCATTAAATCTTCTAAAACCTCTCTTCTTGCTTCTTTTAAAATAGGAAAATCTTTAGTTAGTTTATTTATTGTATTCAACAAAAAGAAAGAACTCATCTGTTGTTTCCCAACACTTTTTCTTCTACCTTTATAACTTCTTAAAATCATTAAACTTCTTGCAGCACAATGTCTGAATCTTCTTTTTAAAATTTCAGTTCTTGAAATCGCCTCATTTAATATTTCTCTTAAATTTTCAGGAGTTAAAACTTTCATTGCTTCCTCTAAAGGCAGATTTTCTCCTGAAAAATAAAATCCATTATCATTTATTCCTATTTCAATATCTCTTCCAACTTTTTGTCCCATTAAATAACCAAGAGCCCTGGAAAGAGCATCATTAACTCTTCTTCCATAGAGCGAATGAAACACAATATAATTTTTCTCACCTTTATAACTTTCAATAACTAGTTTTTTTTCATTAGGAATAATAGCATAATTAAATTGCTCATAAAAATAATTATAAATACTTGAAGCAACATAAGTATTGCAATACAAATATTCTTTTAACCATTCAATTATTTCTTCCTTCCCTGTCTTTTTCTCAAATTTTTCATTTAATAATTTTCTGAACCTCTGTATTTCCATTGCAGAATCAAAACTTAAAGGAAGCATTTCAGAAAACCATGAAGGAATAGTAGGATTTCTTTTAATTCCTGCTTTAACATAAGCAACCATGCCTTTAGAATACATAAACTGATATTTCTTTCCCCCTAAAACAAAAACATCTCCAGGTTTCATTTTTTCTAAAAATCTTTCATCAACAGTTCCAATTTTAAATCCTTTTTTCTCACCCTGACTAATAACAACATTAACAAAACTCTCTTCAGGAATAGTCCCAATATTAGTCATATAAATAACGCGAGCAAGCATTCCTCTCTTACCAATTTTATTACTTTCTTTATCATACCAAATTTTAGCATAAACATTCCTACTTTCTAAAGCATATTCTCCAGCCAAATAACTTATCACAGACATAAAATCCTCTTTTATCAAACCAGAATAACAATAACTTTTCTTAATTAACTTAAACATTTCTTCTTTATCCCAAATCCTTTGAATTGCCATACCATATATTTGTTGAGATAAAACATCAAGGCAATTTTTAGGAATATTAATTCTATCAATTTTTTTCTCAATAGCTTCTTTACTCAAAACAGCACACTCAACTAAATCATCTCTATCTAAAACAATAAAAACTCCTTTTGAAACATCGTGCAGTTTATGTCCTGCTCTTCCAATTCTCTGTAAAGCACGAGCAGAAGACTTAGGACTCCCTAATAAAATAACTAAATCCACAAATCCAATATCTATTCCCAACTCAAGTGAAGTAGAAGTCACAACAACTTTTAATTCACCTTTTCTTAATTTATCTTCAATATCAAATCTATGTTCTTTAGATAAAGCAGAATGATGAGCTCCAATATCTTCAAGATACTTTTCAGGAAACATTTCTTTTAAATGTTCAATAACCCTTTCTGTTGCTGCACGAGTATTTGTAAAAATAATTGTTGTCTTATGTTCTTGCACTAATTTATCTATTAAAGTATAAAGAGAAGAATGTAAATCAAATTTTGTAGTATCAATTAAATCTGTAACAGGAGTTAAAACCCTGATTTCTATTTTTTTAAAACTTAAAACTTCAGCAATTAAACAATCTCTTCCTTCACCAACCAAAAAATTAGCAATTTGGTTTAAAGGTGCAATAGTTGCACTTAATCCAATTCTGCAAGGACAAATTTTACTAAGATTTTCTAATCTTTCTAAACTAATACTCAAATAAACACCCCTCTTATTTCCTAAGGAATGTATTTCGTCTATAATAACAAACTCAACACAAGTAAATAATTCAATAAATTTTTTAGTAGTCAAACAAATTGCAAGAGTTTCAGGAGTAGTAATAAAAATATGTGGAGAATTTTTAGCCATTTTAGCTCTTTCACTAGCAGAAGTATCGCCAGTCCTTACACTTACTCTAATTTTTTGCATTTTAATTCCTTTTGTTTCAGCTAAAGCATAAATTTCATCTAAAGGACGAATCAAATTAACATAAATATCATTATTCAATGCTTTTAAAGGAGAAGAATAAACACAATATACTTTATCTTCTAATTCATTTTTTTGAGATAGCCCCACTAAATAATTCAAAATACTTAAAAAAGCAGTTAAAGTCTTTCCATTTCCAGTAGGAGCAGAAATTAAAATATTTTTTCTTTCATAAATTGGCATAACTCCATAACTCTGGCTCTCAGAAAAGTCATGAAATTTTGAAAAAAACCATTCTTTAACAAGAGGATCTAAAATATCAATTATCTCTGAACTTTTTCTTGCTTCTGCATTAACATAAGATTTTATTTCATTCATCATTTTAATAAGGAAGTCAATTTCCTTTTTAGAATTATACTATATAAATAACTATCTCTAACTACAGCCTTGCGTGGTAATTACTTCATCTTATTAAAATAAGATAATCTTGCTCGGTT
>JBBSXH010000126.1:0-3697 GCA_038045865.1 Nanobdellota archaeon | reverse complement strand
TTTAACATAACACTTCCAACACCAGGAACACTTCCACATCCAGTTATGCTTATAATCTTTTTTTCTTTCATTATCTTATCCATTGCTAGTTGTTTTTTTGTCATCCAAATTTCAGAACCCAAATCAATTACATTCACATTTGCTTCAACACAAGCTTTTTGAATGTTTAAATCCCAATCTCCTTCAACACAATTCACAACAACATTTGCACCAGATTTTTTAATCATTTCAGTCATATCATAAATATCTTTTGCATCAAAAGATTTAAAACCGGTTTTTTTATAGCTTTCTAATAAATGCAAAACCCTTTTTTTATCTCTTCCGCATAATAATACAGAATATCCATTTTCAAGCAAATCTTTTGATACAATTTTTCCCTGCATCCCTGTTGCACCAAGAACAATAAAATCAAATTTCATCTCCTTTTATACCTTGTTTTATATTATATGTTTTTTGTGTTTAAAAATCTATTTGAATTGTTAAGTCCAATATCAAACTTAATAAACCATTAATAATTTCAAAATCCTTAAACTATTTTGGCTTATGTTCTCTTGTTTTGGCTTTAATTGATTTAGATTGAAATTTAATTGCTCAAGCTTAATTTCATTAGCTCAAGAGAATTATAGTTTTGTTTATTATCAGAAGTTTTTATTGTAAATTATTAAAAGTAATGAATTATTAAAATATCAATCATCTTCTAATTAGCAATCTTTCTTATATCTCTAAGAATTTCTTTATTATTCTCTACAAGAATATTATGCTTTTTTCCTAATTCAACTATATATCCATTAAAAAACTTAACCTCATTTTTTCTTCCAGAATGAATATCCTGGCAAGTTGATGAATAATGATTTAAATTTTTCCAGTGTTCAAACATCCTTTTTTTTATTTTATGCTTTTCATCTAATTCATGCTCTTTTTTTATAGCTTCATAACATTCTTCAAAAAGTTTTTCTATTCTTTCTTTTGTTTTATTATTTTTAAACAAATAAGAAAAGGGTTTGTTTTCTATTGCTGATAATGCGTTTAAACAGCAGTTTATAACAGTTTTTTCAGCTCTTAGTCTATCAAAGCTTTTGTCAGCATGACATGGAATTTTAGCATCTAATAAAATAGCACTTATTTCCTTTCCTTGTTTTGAAAATTCTGTTTTCCATCCAATTGGAGTAGGTGTTACATTCAGTTTATTTTTATTCAGATTAAATCCAGAAAAAACAGTTATAGGAATTATTTTTTTCTTTAATATTTTTTCATATTTAGAAACATCTACAATTCCATTTTGTATCCCAATAAAAATAGGTCCTTTTATTTTATTTCTTTTTAAAAGATTAATCATGTAATCCAAATCATATAATTTGGTAGTTATAAAAATAAAATCATATTTTTCATTTTTAGGAATTTTATAAACTCCTTTTGGAACATCAAATCTTTTATTATTAATAAAAACCTCTCCATCTACTCCTCTTAATTTTCTTCTTCCAAATAAGGTTACATCATGCTTCTTATGATAAAGTTTTGCACCTACATAAATCCCAATTGAACCCGCTCCGCAAATAAGAATTTTTTTGGGTTTCATTTTTGTTTAAAAATTAAATTTTTATTCATTTTTGTGCTTCACTATCTTCTAAATCTCCTTCTTTCTGCAATTTCCATAATTTTCTATATTCTCCTAATTCATCAACCAATTGAGAATGTTTTCCTTCCTGAACAATTTTTCCATTTTTAAAAACAATAATCTTATCTGCTTTCATTATTGTTGATAGTCTATGTGCAATAATAATAGAAGTTCGTCCTTCCATTAATTTATTTAAATCTTTTTGAATTTCATATTCTGTTTCAGAATCTAAAGCACTTGTTGCTTCATCTAATACAAGAACCTCTTTATCAGCAAGAATTGCTCTTGCTATAGAAACTCTTTGCTTTTCTCCTCCAGATAATTTAACTCCTCTTTCACCAACAATTGTATTTTCTTTGTCAGGGAAAGTTTCAATTGCTTTATCAAGATGAGCATATTTTATTGCATTAAGAACTTTTTCTCTTGAAGCAGAAGGATTTGAAAATGCAACATTATTATAAATAGTATCATCAAATAAAATACATTCTTGAGGAACAATAGACATTTCTCCTCTTAATGATTGTTGTTTAAAATTTTTAATATCTTCCCCATCTATTAATATTTGCCCTGAATTAATATCATAGAGTCTATAAAGAAGTTTTATAAGAGTTGTTTTTCCACTTCCAGAATGCCCAACTAAAGCAATCTTTTTGTTTTTTGGTATCACTAAATTCAAATTTTCAAATATTTTTTTGTTTCCATAATTAAAGTTAACATCTTTGAATTCTATTTCTCCTTGTTTAATTGTTAAATTCTTGGCATTTGGAACATCTTCTATTTTTTTCTTTATTTTTCCATATTCAAATAAAGACTGAAAGTCTGCTAATGCGCCGTATGCATTTCTTAAACCATATACAAAACCATACAAAGGTTCAATCATTGTTCCATAAATAGTATAAATAAAAACCAAGGTTCCAAGAGTTATTTCTCCATTCAAAAACCTCATAAGAGGAAAAAACAAAATCAAAAAAGTCCCTATTCCAAGTGTTAAACTATGCACAGAATCAATCCATCTAAAATAACCAACATATTTCATAAAAGCCATTTTTGTATTTTCTATTATTTCAGAAAATTTCTTTTTGACATAATTTTCTTTTCCAAAATATTTAATTGATTCTACATTTGTGAAAATATCAGAAACATCTCCTTTTTCTTTGTCCTCTGCAAAGTTTGAAATAACATTTGCCTTTTGTGTAATTCCCTGCATAAAATAACTATAAGAAATAAACACCACTATTATTGAAAAGATTATTATTGCAGAAATAAAATCAAAATAAATTAAACTTGCTATAACCATAATAAAACTAAAAACAACAGAAAGGACTTCATAAACAAGGACATCAGTGATTTTTTCTACTCCTCCACTTCCTCTTGCTAATCTTGAAATTATTATGCCTGTTTTATGTCCTGTATGGAAACTATAATCTAATTCAATTAAATGACTGAAATATTTAGTTTTTAAATCAACTATAAGTTTTGATTCTAAAACATTTACAAGATGTTGCTCTATCCATCTCCCAAAAAATCCTGAAATTACAATAAAACTAAAAACACCAAGCAAAATCAATAACACATTTACAAAAACACTTTTAGTGATTGTGCCTGCAGCAAAAAGAGTTCCTTTATCAACTAAAACTTTGAAAAGATAACTCTCAAGAATATGCCTTGCTTCTAAAAAAAATACAAGCAATAAAATAACCCCTATAATAATTTTGTATTTTTTTATTAAATTCCAATATTCAGTTAAAGTATACTTTAAGTCAACATGTTCGTCCTCTTCTTCTCCCATTTTCCTCTTTTTTATTAATTTGCCCCTTTATTAAATAAACAAATAATAAGTATAAAAATGTGATGTTTTTTAATAAATCTATAAATCAAAATATTTGTTAGTATCTTGTAAATTTTACCAGTTATGGCTTATTTGTTTAATTTTTGCAGATGATAATGTTCTTAAAAAATATTCTCCCACAAACCTACAAGACCTCCTCTCCATATATCATTCCCACAAAGATATAACCAAAAACTACTTAAAAACATCTAACTTTAGTTAATTTAATTAAAAATGAGTACACAAAACAAAGC
>JBBSXH010000125.1:0-3626 GCA_038045865.1 Nanobdellota archaeon | reverse complement strand
TTCTTGCAATTGCAGCATTTGCTGGAATTGGTTACATGGTTGGAGGATTTTTAGGAGGTAATGGTGCAAAAGCAGGATTAATTGCAGGTGCAGCTGGAGCATTAACTTATCAATTAATTGCTAATCCTGGAAACTTTGGACCACTTGGAACAATGGCTACAAAAATTCCATTTTTTGGAGCACATCAATGGATATCTGGAATTACAGTAGGCATAATAGTTTTCCTCGTCATGTACAAAAAAACTTCAACAAAAGTTGTGAGTTATGATTGTATGGTTTATGAAGCGCCAAGAGGCGGAATTGATTGTGAAAAATGTCAAGATGATAAATTAAAAGGATGTACTGAATATAGATGTAAATCACTTGGACAGGCTTGTCAATTATTAAATGCAGGAACAAAACAAGAAGCTTGTACTTGGGTAAATCCAAGAGATGTTAATTCTCCTGTAATTGAAATGACTAATGTTCTTGAAGGATATAAATACAAACCAGACACTTCTGTTCGTCCTCCTGCAACTGGAGTTTACATCAGCCAAACAAATGGAGAAGATGTTGAAGCATTCACACCATTATCTTTCACAATTCATACTGATGAACCAGCACAATGTAAAATAGATTATAATTTAACAACTAAATTTGATGGTATGTCTTATTATGTTGGAGGAAATAATATTTTCTCTTACAACCACACTGAAAAAATGTCTTTGCCTTCTCCTGATTCTTTAAATGCAGTCGACCCTGAATTAAAAAATGATGGAACTTATACTCTTTATATAAGATGTGTTGATGCAAATGGGAATTTTAATCAAGATGCTTATTCAGTTAGATTTAAAGTTAAAGCAGCACCTGATACAACTCCTCCAAGAATTGAAAGTTTAAGTGTTCCAAGTGGAAGTCCTATTCAATATAATCAATCTTCATTAGATTTAGAAGTTTATGTTAATGAACCTGCTGAATGTAAATGGAGTACAGAAGATAGAACTTATGATAATATGGAAAGCACAATGGATTGCAATACAAATGTTTGGGAAATGAATAATAATAATGTATACACATGTAAAGTGACTCTAATAGGACTTAAAGATAGAGCAGAAAATAAATTTTATTTCAGATGTAAAGACCAGCCAATCTTAGCAGGAACAGATAAAGAAAGTGATAGAAATGTTAATATGCAAAGTTATTTATATAAAATAATTGGAACTCAACCTTTGAATATTTTAAAAGTTGGGCCTAATGAAACAATTAAAGGTTCAACAAATATTATTCCTGTTGAATTAAGTATTACAACAGATAATGGACAAGATAATGGAAAAGCATTTTGCTATTATTCTATAACTAATGTTGAAAAAGATTATGTTTTATTTGCAGAAACAAATACGAATAAACATATTCAAAGACAAGATTTACCTACAGGAAATTATAAATATTATTTCAAGTGTTTTGATTTAGGTGGAAATACTGCTTATGATACAACTACATTTAGAGTTGAATCTGATAAGTCTGCTCCTACAGTAGTTAGAGCATATAAGGACGGAACTTTAAAAATAATTACAAATGAAGATTCTACCTGCACATATTCAAATAAAGATTGTAATTTTAATATTGCTGATGGAATTGCAATGCCTTATGATAATGAAAATATTCATACTGCTGAATGGAAATTAAAAACCTATTATATTAGATGTAAAGATGGATATGATAATCAACCAAACCCGAATACTTGTTCAATTATATTAAGTCCATATAATTTTAAAGAAGAAGTTATTGAATTGTAAATGGAAACCTATTTTAACATAATCTTTTAATTCTTTCCTCACTGATTAAACTACTGTTAATTAATTCTTGTATAACTTTATCTGAATCTTCAGATAAAGTTTCTCTTAAGATTTTTGGTATTTTTTTAAATCCTAATTTGTTTAGCAATTCCAAATTTCTTTGTTTATTTAACTCAGTCATAACCGTAGTATATGTTTCATCAAATCCTTTAGGAGGTGTTACAAATCTCTCCCAAAATGTATAATAGTGTCTTACTAAATCATACAAGTTTATATCTCTTCTATCTTTGATATTATTGAGGTAAATTTGAAACTGCCTAAGAGGTTCCTCTTCTTTTTTATCTAAACCCGATAGAGAAATTAATGTAGCTGTTCTTACAGAATCAATAAGTTGATAGTCCTTTCCAAATGCAAAGGGTCTTGGACCAATTAAATCAGCAAAATTTTCGCATTTGTTTACTGCCCATAAAAGTCTTTCTAATCCAAACCCAATATCGCTAATGAATGGTCTTCCCTCTACCTGTAAATATCCTGCATCTCCAACTTCTAATCCTCCATAATCAAAAGTTAAAACACTTCCTTTTGCATTTGACCAAAAACCTGTAAAATTTTCTCCTTCTGTTTCCTCAAATCTTAAAATAAAATCTTTTAGATTTAACCCTAATTTAGAAAGATAATTCATCCAATCATCTATTTGAGACAAGTGCATTTCAGACGATGAAGGAATCTGTGCTGTTGAAAGATTAACAAAAGATGAAACGCTTCCTTCTCCAACCGAATCCCTATATTTTGTCCTAATAACAGGTTGAGGAATAAAATATTTTATCCCATTTCCTTCCTTTCTTCCTTTAAGAAAATCTGAAAGGTATTGTACTCCTGCAACAATAAAAATAGTATCTCCTTCTGGATTGATAACTGAATTTAAAACTTTTTGAGAAAAACCTCTTTCCAAAAAAAAATTCTTTGTGTCTTCAGTAAACTGTTGCATTGAGAGGGGTTTTTTTCTTTTACTATATGTTAAAAACTCTAAATCTCTCACATCTGAAAGATTTCTGTCTTTATAGTAAAAAGTTTTCTTACCTTCCTCTTGAGCATTCCAATTCCTTTGAGTTAAATATTCATCAATTGCTTCTCTAATTTCAAGCATCTTTATTTCTCCTCGAAGAATATTCGTGAAAGTTTAACATAGGATAAACTTGACATTCGGTACAGCAAGGGCAAGGTTCTTTATTTCCCAAAGAATAATTTTTTAAGTATAATCCCTTATCCTTATCTCCAATTATTCTTGTACTATTAATACAAGGATAGATAACTCCATTGGGTTTTATAAAAACAGAAATATCTCCAGCTAAACATTCGATTCCTGTTTTTCGGTCTCCCATAATTGTCTTTTTTCCTTCAATGAAGTTAAACAATATATCTAAAAAAGGGTCACTAATTCTATTCTCTTCTCTATATTTCTTTAAAAACTCAATTTGTTTGTCAGATAAGGAAATATTATAACAATTTCTATTTTGATAGAAGGTTTCACTTTTAGCAGAGGGTCTAAAACTATATGCACAATCAAAATGTTCTGCGATTCCTCTTATGTGATCTAAAGAATCTTTGTTACAATTGTCTGGAGTGAGAGTTGTGGAAATGACTACATGTGAGTTATCTAATTTTAATCCTTGAACTCTTTTAATTGTCTCAATCACATTATTATAACTATCTACCCCCCTAACTTTTTGATGTGTTTCTCTTTTTCCTTCCAATGAAGGACAAACATAGATGTCTTTGACTAAGAAAGAATATCTCGCTATAAAAGATTCTACTCTTTCTGGTTTAGACCCATTTGTACTAAGAAATAAC
>JBBSXH010000124.1:0-1831 GCA_038045865.1 Nanobdellota archaeon | reverse complement strand
AATGGAAAAATACAAAAAAATAAAAGAACTAAAAGATATTTTAAAAGAGAATTCAATCATTTCAGATATTGAATTTATCACCAAAGAAGATTTAATTAATGGTTATAAAAATAGTCCAACATTAATTTACCAACTTAAAGATAGTAAACTAATATATGGAGATATAAAAATACCTAAAGAAATAGCGATATGTAATATTGATCTTCAAATGAAATTAGACTGGAGCGATGTAGAAGATATTGAACCAGATGGTAAGGACATTTACAGTGCATTAAGAAATACTCTTTTGGTTAGACTAATTTTAAACAAAATTATTGATAATTCTAAGCTTAAACAATCTTTATATGATGAATTAGGTAAAAATCTAATAGAAAAACTTAAAAATAATAAACAATCTAAAGAAGAGAAAAGGTATGCTTTAATTTATCTAAATAAATTAACCAAAGATACCAGAGAAAAAATAATAGGGGAACTATGGGAAAAGATAAAATTATAAAAACAATTGGAAAGTTAATCGGTGGAATGACTGCCCACAAGATTCTTATAAAACATAATCTTGCTCCTGAATCAGATAATCATTTACGTGCAAAAGCACAAACTTATGGAGGGCAGATAGAAGATAATCTTGAAGAATATCATTGGAATAATTATGATAAGGCAAAAATAAAAAAAGAAGCACAAAAAAGTTTAAAAAAGGAATTAAAAAGAAATCATTTTGAAGATGTATGTTTTCCTATTAGTGAAGAAAAGATATTTCTAGATGAAACTTTTAATGAGTTCTTTGATACTTCCCATTAAATAAACTAATTCGCTTCATAAACTAAAAAATTAAATCCAAATTGGATAAAAACTACAAGATACCAACAAATTTATTCACAATTCTGCTTACTTTTAATATTGTTATAAAACAAAACTCTTGAGCAGATGAAATAAAGCGAGTAAGATAAACATTATTAACAAAGGATTAGATTAATGGTTAAAGTTCATCATAAAAACCTTTAAAAACCAATCTTTCGTCTATATAAAATCATAAAATGGCTAAGAAAAAAAAGACAGAAAAAATAAACGAGAATAAGGATAAAATTAATTTAAAAAAGAAACAAAACAAGCAAATTTTATGGGCAATTGTTTTAATGGTTTCACTTATCTTAATAATTGTAATTGTTCCTATTATAAAAACTAATTTTATAAGCAAGTTTACTTATATTGGGCTTGATTTTCAAAAAACTCAATTAGGAAATATGTATTTTTATACAACTAGTATACCTGTTGCAAATAATTTAAATGAAGTTGTTGGAACATTTTCAATAAACTTTAGAAATGACCCAAGAAAATTAGAAGATATAACTATTAAAAAAACAACTACAGTTCCTATTTTTAGAAAAGAAAATGTAGTTTATATTAGCACAGGTAAAGTGGAAAGAAATTGTAAGGAAGGAGTTCCTGCTATGCTTACTCTTGCAGGTTTTTTAAGAGAATTTGCTCAAATGAATGTTAGTGCTGGAATAAGCGATAAACAATTTGCAGAGGAGATGGGTTTCCCATATATAACCTGTGCAAATTCTCAAAAGAATAATACAGTTATAGAAATAATTGAAGGAAGCGAGACTAAAATAACCCAAACAGATCCTAATTGTTATAAATTAGAATATGCTGATTGTGATGTATTAAAAGTTAGTGAGAAATTTATATTTTCAATTCTTGAAGGATATATGAATAAGTTTGAAAAAAAGAAATCTTCTTTTTGGGGTATTTTTGGATAATTAATTATTTTTATGTAAGATTTTAATTCTTATATAAAATTAAGCAAAACAAGTTTTAAGCTTAATTT
>JBBSXH010000123.1:0-2667 GCA_038045865.1 Nanobdellota archaeon | reverse complement strand
TTAATATTTTTGTTGCATTTCCTGTTCCTACAACAGCAGGAATTCCCATTTCTCTTGAAACAATTGAAGCATGAGAATTAGAAACTAATAAAGGAGTATATTTCTTAGTAAAAACAATAAAATTATGATCTAATTCATTATCTGCTTCAACTTCTAAATTATAAACATAATCTTCTCCAATATCACATATTTTTTTAATTCTTTGCATTCTTAAACCACAATTTATAATCTGCATTAATCTTTCTTTAATCTTTTCATCACACATCTTAAAAATCCTATTAATTTTATTAGAATCAATTAATAAATTATTATCTACATATGGCTTTATTTTTCCTTTTAAATTAATTCTATCAACAATATCTGACAATATTTGTTTAGCAGAAAATAATTTATTGCCCATAACCTTTTTGTTAATTATCCCTTTAACTCTTTTAGTGAATTGCAAAATATCACCTAATCTTTCTAATATCTGTACATGATAAATATTTCTATTTTTAGTTACTTGTGGAAAAATACCTAAATTTAAACAGGCTAAAACTGTTCCTTGTAATATATTTTCTTTTGAAATATACAAATGTATTCTGTTTTCAAAAAAACATCCATCTCCATCAATTAATCCCGCTAAAAAATTTAGTGAAGAAATTTTGTCTAAACATAAAGCCCACCTATCTAAATTTTGAGAGATTTTTGATATTTCTAAAGCAGGAGCGAGTTTGGTTGATGTAAAATGAGTTGCAATTCCAGATATTTGTCTCCCTCTTAAATATGAATTAGAGATACATTCTCTGCTAGTAAATTCTTCATTAAAGATTTCTTTAAAGTATTCTTTTACAGTTTCAATAAACTCTTTTTTTTCAGGAATTTCTTTTTGAGTAAATGTCACACATCCCCTGCGAGGATTTCCTGTATGATGCATTGTTACTTTATGATATCCATCAGATAATAATGCTCCTAAAAGATATGCTTTTTTATGATTGTATAGATTATCTGTTAGGGGCAATTTATCTATTAAACATATCATCTCTTCATTTTCAAGAACATCTGAAATTTGTTTTTTTGTTAAATCCCTTTTATTAAAGGTTATAAATTTATGGTCTGAAGTTAAATCTAAAGTATTATCCTCCATTAATCCTTTTTGTGACACAGAAATTTTTATCATATTACTCTTTCTTTTACCTGCTGCAATAATTTTTTTCCATACTGGTATCATTTCGTTTGAGTCAAAAGATAATAATCCTAAATCCTCATTATTATTAATAATTTCACAAGCATCTCTTATTGTCATAAATCCTCTTGTAGTCAAAACATTTGTGTCTCCTGAAAAACATGTCATTCCACCCTCATCTGTAACAATTGCAGCAGATTTTTGCATAGCAACAACCATATCAGGATTAGTCATTTCAGTAACAAGAACATCTCCTTTCTGGATTTTAGGCAAGTCCTTCATAGAATTTATTATTTTAACTATTCCTACTCCAATTCCAGGACTTGCACCTAATCCTGATAATAAGATAGTACCAGAAATTTCTGTTTTTTTAATCTGCCCTTTTGTTGTAATTGGCCTTGACTGCACAATATACATCCTATTATTTTCAACACAAAATTCTATATCCTGCGGTTTTTTATAATGTTCTTCTAATTTAAGAGCATAATTTGCAATTTCTAATATTTCTTTATTATTTAGTGCCTGCTCTTTGCTTTTACTAGGACTTAATTTTGCAACCCCATTTACTCCACTCCCTGTTCTTACAATAGCAATTTTTTTATCAGCAACCTGAATATCCTTTATTTCTGAATCTTCAACAATATAATAATCTGGTTTTATTTGTCCAGAAACAATACCTTCACCCAAACCAAAAACCGCCTCAACAACAACTCTGTTTTTTAAAGTCATAGGGTCTTTAGAAAAAACAACCCCTGATTTTTCAGAATCAATCATTTTTTGAACAATAACTGCAAGTAATGACTGCCCTTCTTCAAACCCTTTTTTATTTCTATAATAAATTGCTCTTGGAGTATACAAACTTGAAAAACATTTTTTAACATATTCTATTAGTTCAGTTTCACCTTTAACATTAAGAAAACTTTCGTGTTGTCCTGCAAAACTTGCATTAGCTAAATCTTCAGTAGTAGCAGAACTTCTTACTGAAACAAAAATTGGTTCTTGAGAATTTCTTAATATGTTCAAGGCATCCATAGAAACTCCTTTTTTGTCTATCTTGTCTGTGCCTAAAATTTTATATGCTTCTAATATTTCTGTTCTAAGTTCATCAGGCATACGCTCTTTTTCTATTAATGTCCTGATTTCTTTTGATTTTTTTGATAATTCATCAGTATTTTCAAAATCCATCCCAAAAAGTATTTTTTCAATATCTTCTTTAATGTTTGTTATAAATATTTCAAATGCTTGCGCAGTTATAATAAATCCAGGAGGAACAGGAAACTTACTATTATACATTTCGCCTAATGATGCCCCTTTGCCCCCAACAACAGGAATGTCTTTATTATGAATATCAGAAAACCACTTGATATACTTGTCCAAAAAATTAATCTCTTTTTTTGCAACCATACAACAAGAAAATTAAATTAATATATAAATGTTACTGGACGAAGATACTGTATACTTAAAGGGATATGATTAAATAGTCAAATCTCCTCCTTTTTTAA
>JBBSXH010000122.1:0-2877 GCA_038045865.1 Nanobdellota archaeon | reverse complement strand
TTTTTTATATTTAGAAGAAAAAAATAATAAGAAAATAAAGAAAAATAAAAAGAAAGATATTTTGAAGGTTGAAAATGAAAAATAAAGAGATGATAAATAAAAATATGAATAAAAAAGCAGTTGGAAAATCAACAAGCAGAAAATTATTATTAATTGGAATTATTTTAATCTCAATTATTTCATTTGTTTTCTTAGTCTCTGCATTAACCTCTGATGAAAGACAATCTCTTCAGTCTGAACTTGATAATTTAACAGCTGACTTAAACAGCAATGGATATTCTTGGCTTATTAATCCTAATAATCATGATTTAAACTTTGGAGGTAATATTTAAGATGGGAAAAAGAGAATTTGACTATTATATTTTTATTGATTATTCAGAAGATTATTTAGGATATTCAATAATTGAAAAAGACAAGATCAAAGAGATTATACCAAAAATTTCTAAATTTGCACATTATAGGGAGTTAAAATACAAATCAGCATATCTAAGATCAATAAAAAATTTAATTGATAGAGATAATCTTCGCTCTTTTTTTTGTAAACTAAAAATAAGAAAAACTAGTGAGACTCCTGAAATTTATTCAGATATTTTAGAATTTTTAAAAGAACATAATAATTGCTTAATATTTATTTCAGTAGATAATAAACAATACCTTAATTTTGAAAAGATAGTTAAGATTATTGATGGAGAAAATACTCTGGTTGTTAAAGAAAGTGAATTAAAAAAGAATAGCTGTGAATACAGGATAAGTTTAGTTTTAGATACTATGTTAAATCTTGTGAGGTTAAAAAATGAGAAATTTTAATAAAATTCAGCATAGGGTAAGAAGGTCCGTCAATCCTAATAACCGAGTCAAGCTCGGGATTCGTCAGGTCCTGTTCCCCTATGAATTATATACGAAAAGGGGATATATAAATTTTGCGATTGACTATTATGAAATATAAATTAAATAAAAAAGAAATAAATGTGAAGTTGAAGTTAGTTTTAGCAATTGCTCTAATTTCTATTATTGCTATTTCATTAATAACTTTGGCTGTTGCTTTGACAGATGAAGATAGAGCTTCTTTGCAATCTGAACTAGACAATCTCTCTTCTCAATTATCTGATTCAGGATATTCTTGGCTAACAGATTATTCAATTAATTATCCATCAGTTGAGGTTTATCGTGAGGGCGGGAATGAAAGTATTGCTAATTTTGAAAGTATTTCTAATGAGGGTTGGTATAAGATTTATTTAACAAATCTTTCTGAAAATGAAACTCAAGATGTTTTTGATTTGAAATCTGGAAAATACGAAAAAATAAGTTATGAAATTATTCAGAAGAAGATAAGGATAGACGAAATAAGAAAAATATTAAATGAGGTGTTAAAAAATGGATAAAAAAGAGTTTGAATTTTTAATTTCTGAAGGAGAAGGTTATGATTTAGAATTTAAAGAAAAATTTTCAGACGAAGTAATTGAAAGTTTAGTTGCTTTTGCGAATCATAAGGGCGGAAGAGTTGAAATTGGAATAGATAAGAAAAAAATTCTTAAGGGTGTTTCTATAAATAAAGAGAGTGTGCAGAATTGGATTAATGAAATAAAAACCAAAACTTTCCATGCTTTATTGCCTCTTAGCAGAATTGAAAAGATAAATGGAAAAAACATAGTGATATTTGAAATTCAAGAAAGCCAAATTAAACCAGTTTCATTCAAGGGCAGATTCTTTATTAGAAAAGAAAACAGCAATCATCTTATGAATGCTTCGGAGATAACTATTGAATCTTTTAATTCACAAAGTAAAAGTTCTGATGCTGTTTTAGTTGAAGGATTTACAATTAAAGACTTGAATTTTGCTGAAATAAAAAGAGTTATTGATTTAATAAACAAAAGAAAAGAGGTTAAAATTAACATAAATATAATTGATTTTTTAGTGAAATATAACTTAATCAGAGATAATAAGCCAACATTAGCTTCTTTACTTTTATTCTCGGATAAATCTGCAAGTAAGAGAGTTGTTCAGGCAGGAGTTTTTCAGTCAGATTTAATTATAAAAGATGAGCTTGTTTGTGATAATTACCTTATTTTACAGGCTGATGAGTTATTTGAATTTGTAAAAAAGCATATTTCCAAGATGACTTTTATAGTTGACAAGCCTCAGAACATACAAAAATGGGAATATCCCTTAGAGGCATTAAGAGAATTAATAATAAATTTGATAGTTCACAGAGATTATAGCCAGACAGCTACGATTAAAATTTTTCCTGATAAGATAATATTCTTGAATTATGGTGGTCTGCCTCAAGAGTATAAGGTTGAAGATTTTATACTCGGAAAAAGAAGCTCATATACAAGAAATAAGTTGATTACAAGAGTTTTTAAGGATGCAGGAATAATTGAGGAATATTCTTCAGGATTAGCGAGGGTTGTTAATTCTTGCAAGGAAAATTCTAACAGAAAACCTATTTTTAATGTTGATAGAACTAGTTTTAGTGTAGAAATTGAAAGCATGAATAAAGATAAGATGGGAAAACTTGCAGGAGAAACTACCCAGAAAACTGTGGAGAAAACTTCGGAGAAAATTATTTTATTAATAAAACAAAATCCTGAAATTACTAGAAAAGAGTTGGGTGTAAAGTTGGGTGAAATGTTGGGTGTAAAGTTGGGTGAAAATAATGCAGAAATTATAAGAAAAATAGCAGAAAATAAGTTTATTACTTCTTTAGAATTATCTAAATATCTTTCTTTAAGTATTACTGCAATTGAAAATAATATTTCTAAATTAAAAAAAATTGGAATAATCAAAAGAATAGGTGCTGATAAAGGAGGATATTGGGAAGTTGTTGAAAATAATGAAAAATAAAAATAATAAAAACATGAAAATGAAATTAAAAAG
>JBBSXH010000121.1:0-4136 GCA_038045865.1 Nanobdellota archaeon | reverse complement strand
TGTTTAACAAAATAATTAAATATATAAACATTACCTGCCTATATAATTAATGGAAACAGATAAAATAATATCTGATGAAAAAAATTCTAATCTAACAAGTTTAGTTGCAGGAATAATTATTAGTGCTGCAGCAGTTTTGCCTTTAGCAGGATGTGATATGTATACTTCTTATAGCACTTACGAAACTTATCCACAACAACCCCGAAGAATTTATATTGTTCCCCAACCTCCAATATATTATTCACCACCAAGAATTTATCATCCTCCTCAAAGACCTTTTAATAATGGCCCTTATGGAAATCATCCTCAACAAAGACATCCTCAAGGTCCCCGTGGTTCGCCTCACGGACATAGATAATTTTTTATTAATTAATCTCTTTCTAATATCTTGTAATTTCTACCAGATTTGGCTTATGTTTTTCAAACTATGAGAAAATAAATTAAACTATATGAATATCTTACATATCTGTTAAAATTGTGTATTATCAAAAATCAAAAGAAATTAAGCTTAAAACTTGTTTTGCTTAATTGATATACATTAATTGATTATTACTTTAATAATTTCAAAGAATTATTTTTTCTTCTCTTTCTCTTCTGCTTCTTCTTCTGTCTTCTCCTCTGCTTTCATAAAAGGAAATAAAATAACATCTCTAATTGAATCTTGTCCTGTTAATAAAATAATCATTCTATCAATTCCCATTCCTAATCCGCCTGTTGGAGGCATTCCTGTCTCAATAGCATTAATAAAATCTTCATCAAGAGGATTTGCTTCTTCATCTCCGCCTTTTAACATACTCTGCTGTTCTTCAAGAAGAGTTCTTTGCAATACTGGGTCATTTAATTCTGAATAAGCATTTCCTAGTTCAGTACCCATACAAAATGGCTCAAACCTCTCAATTAATCTGCATAATTTATCTGCTCTATGTGCCTTGCATAAAGGAGTTGTTTCAAGAGGATGGTCTAAAATAAAAGTTGGTTGTTCTATTTTATCCTCGCAGAAATGTTCAAATATTGCCTGAACCATCCAACCCCAGGCCTGATGTTTTATTTCTATTTTATTTTTTTCAACAAATTTTTTTAATTCTTTTTCATTCATTTTTTCAACATCAATTTCAGCATATTTTTTTATTGCTTCTCTCATAGTCATTCTTTTCCAAGGCCTTTTGAAATCAATGATTTTATCTCTGAACTTAACTTTAGTTGTTCCATTTATTTTTTTACAGCAATATTCATAAATTTCTTCAAATAAATCCATCATATCATTATAATCAGTATATGCCTGATAAATTTCCATATTTGTAAATTCAGGATTATGCCATCTGTCAATTCCTTCATTTCTGAAACATCTTGACATTGCAAATATTTTATCATAACCTCCAACAATTAATCTCTTTAAATAAAGTTCAGGAGAAATTGCAAGATATAATTTCATATCAAGTGCATTTAAATGTGTTATGAAGGGCTTTGCACTTGCTCCCCCATAAATTGGTTGCAAATAAGGTGTTTCAACTTCTAAAAATCCTTTTTTCTTTAATAATTCTCTTATTGATTCAAAAATAATAGCCCGTTTATTGAAAACTTCTTTTACTTCAGGATTTGTAATTAAATCAAGATATCTTTTTCTATATCTTTCTTCTTTGTCTTGAATTCCATGATATTTTTCAGGAAGAGGCAAAATAGATTTAGACAATATTTGTAAGTTCTTTACTAAAACAGAAACTTCCCCTGTTTTTGTTTTCATGATTATTCCTTCACATCCGACAAAATCTCCAACATCTACAAATTTTTTAAAAATTTCAAAGTTCTCTGCTTTTGTTTCTTCTTTCTGCAAAATTATTTGTATTTTTCCTTTTGAATCCTGGAGTGTGGCAAAAATTAATTTTCCTAAATCTCTTTGAGTCATAATTCTTCCAGCAATTTTAACTTTGTCTTTGCTCTTTTCGTTTTCTTTTAGTTTAGAATACTTTTCTTTAATCTCTTCAGAATAATTTTTAACATCAAATTTATGAGGATACGGATTAATTCCTAATTTGCCTAACTCAATAAGTTTTTTCTTTTTCTCTTCAATTATTTGTTCTTCTCGTCCCATGATTAATTAAGAAAAAAGTGATTTAAATAACTTACTAATTTGATTTATTTTGTGTATCTATAATCTTTATTTCTCTAAAATAATGGATATTTACTAAACTTTTTAATAATACATAAATCTTTTATCGCTATGAAATTAATTTCTCAAGATTTGCAGATGATAGACAAAGCGATTAAGATTTAATAATATCAAAAGTAGTGGTATTTAGAAAGCAAAAAGAGTTATATTTACTAATCACATTTATTTAAATATTAAAACAAGAATAATAATCAAGATTAAAAGTAATAATAAAATTAAACTAATCCACCAAATAGATAATTGTAAATCATTGCTCTTAACACCAACCTTTGTTAAATTAATAGCAAGACTATCTAAATTATATCCTGTGTTTAAATTATTTTTTGAAAGAGTCTGTAGGAAGAATGAATCATCAACAAAATTATTATTGTTATTATGATTGCCTCCCCCACTTGAACATGAATTTGTTTCAATTGGTTTTCCTGCTGGATTGTTGCAGTTGTTTATATCAATAAATATTCTTGTTTTTTGCTTATTTGAACAACTGCTCCAACCACCACGCTGCCAATTAGGAGTGCAGGTATCTTCACAATAATTTAATAAACTATTATTATAATTTAATATTTCAGTCTGGTTTAATGCTCTGTTAAAAACAGCAACTTCATCAATTGTGCCGTTAAGATAAGCATATGCATCAGGATTAGCATACTCATTTCGACTGCTCCCTATATATAATGGATAATCGCTATTATCTATCATACCGCTTCTTGAGATATTATTTATAAATACACCATCTACATAAAGTTTCATATCACTCCCATTATAAGTTCCAGCAAGTTGGTGCCATTCGTTAAGGGAAAGAGGCGAACCGGAAACAACATAATTTATAACATTGTTATCGTCTATCTGAAAGTGGGGAATGCCAGTTCCATTATATATCTCTAATCCATAACCAACTACATTCAATGCAGTAGGACCACCTGTTTTATAGATGCAAGAAGAGTGCCAATTGGCATAATTTGAAATTTGGTCGTATGAATTTAGCTTCACCCAGCAAATTAAAGTAATTTCATTTGATATATTTAAAGAATTAGAATGAGATACATTAACATAGCTACCAACCCCCCCAAAACTATAAGCCCCGCCATATTTTCCTGAATCAATAAAAGATGCTCCTCCATTAACAGTCCCATTATTTCCATTTCCACTTGAATCAATTTGATTTGTGTTGTTCTGGTCAAAATTCCAGTAACCCACTATTCCATTAGGACAGTTAGCACTGATAGAAATAATATTTATTAAAATAATTAAACTAACAATAAAACTTATACTTAATATTTTTTTATTCATTTTAATTTACCCAACATCACAGAACTCTCTTTCCCTACTACTTTCGGATAATGAAATATTTGATTTTTTGATTTATAAATAAAGTTATACTATCAGATATACTTTTTATTGTTACTGGGCGGGGAAACAAATGAATTTATTCTCCTTAACACAATTTTTAAAATCAATTTACATACTCAAAACTTTAAAATTATCAAATCCCTGATTTGTCATGTCCTGAACTTCAACATTTTTAACTGATGAATGTCTTGGTCCTGCTTTACATCTATTTATCATCTCAGTAACAGGTTCTATTCTGCCCTCAACAACAACTTCTACTCTTCCATCATCCAAGGTTCTTACAAATCCCTTTAATTTTAATTCTTTAGCAGTTTTATCTATGAATTGTCTAAAAAACATTCCTTGGACACTTCCTGTTATATACATTCTAATTGTTTTCATCTTTTTGGTACCTTTTTATATAAAATAATAAATAAGGGGATATTTAAATTTATATCTATTAGTAAATTGCTATGTGCCAACTAACTATTAACTTTTAATATTGTTTAATCATACTCGCTTTGGCTTTAATTTTTCAAGATTTGCAGACACAAAAATTCTTGTGTGTTTATCTGAATTTTTGAGTGCAGGAAATTCTTTTCAGAAAGAATTCTCCTGAACAGAAAATTGCTTATAGCAA
>JBBSXH010000120.1:0-6559 GCA_038045865.1 Nanobdellota archaeon | reverse complement strand
ACCGAGCAAGATTATCTTATTTTAATAAGATGAAGTAATTACCACGCAAGGCTTTATCAAACACAAAGCTTTTAAGCACATAATATTATTGAGTTTTATGGATTTTATTGAAGATATAAAAAACGGAGCAATATTTATTTATCCAACTGATACAATTTATGGACTTGGATCTGATGCAACTAATAAAGATTCTGTAAAACTTATAAAAGATTTAAAATACAGAGATAAAGATAAACCTTTGAGTGTTATTGCTCCAAGTATTAATTGGATTAAAAAAAATTGTATTGTAACTGATGATATTATTAAAAAATATCTTCCTGGCCCATATACTTTAATATTAAAAAAGAAAAATCCTAATTTTTTAAAACATGTTGCTTCTGGTGATACTTTAGGAATAAGAATCCCAGATAGTGAGTTTACAAAACTTGTTGAAAAAGCAGGCATCCCCTTTATTACAACTTCTGTTAATTTTGTTGGAGAACCCTTCGCAATACAAGTTTCAGATATTGATAAAAAAATACTTGATGCAGTGGATATTATTATTGGAGTAGGCAAGCTTGATGGAAGGCCATCAACTTTAGTTATTGATGGAAAAGAAATAAAGAGATAAATGCCAAAAGAGATGAACGCCCTCACGATTACTTTATCCTAAGGATTAATGCCCCCACGAGATGTTAAACCGAAAACCTTATATATGTGTTATCACATATATATTTGTAATAAAATGCCAAACATGACTTTATCAATACCTGAAGAACTTCATAAAAAAATGAAGAGTATGAGTGATATCAGATGGAGCGAGATAGCAAGAAGGGCAATAGAACAAAGAATGAATGATTTAGAAATTATGAATAAAATAACTTCTAAAAGCAAGTTTACAGAAGAGGATATAAAAGAACTAAGCGATAAGATTAAGAGGGGAATAGCTAAAAAACATAGTCAAATATGAAACTTGTTATAGACACAAATACTTTAATCTCTGCTTTAGTCAAATCTGGAGAAACAAGAAATTTTATAATAAACAGAAATACTGATTTTGAGTTGATATCACCTGCTTATATTCTCTCTGAAATTAATAAATATAAAGATGAAATATGTCGCAAGGCAGTTATGAATGAAGAGCAATTTTATCTTTTATTAGATATTTTATTTAGTTATATTAAAATAATTAATCCTAATTTTTATTCTGAACATTTAAAATATGCAGATGAATTAATAGGACCTATAGATATCAAAGATGTTCCATTCTTGGCTTGTGCATTAGCTTTTAATTGTCCAATTTGGAGTAATGATAATCATTTTCAAAAACAAAAAATAGTAAAGATTTTTAAAAATAAAGATATATTAAATTACTAAAATAAACTTTAAAATGCGCTTCGCAATCGTCTATTCAAAAAAAGATATAGCAGGAATAAACATAGTTGAACAATTTAGAAAAATTGCTTTTGCTCCAGACATGCCTATAATTGAATTGAAAAAAGATACAATTTTTGCAGAAGATATTTCTAAAGAGAAATATCCTTCATTACAATCCATTGATTTTATTATTTTTGCAACAAAACACAAATCTGAAAAAGGAAACCCTTCTTTGTCTTTACATGCTCCTGGCAATTGGAGGCAAGCAGATTTTGGAGGACAAGCAGGAAAAGTCTGCAATACTTCTGCATTTGTTTTAAAATATCTTTTTCAGAATTTAAATAAAATAGCAAATGAAAATAAGGAAATAATTGAAAAATATCAAATAACTCTTGAATGCACTCATCATGGCCCTTTAATTGATTTGCCTTGTTGTTTTATTGAACTAGGTTCATCAGAAAAACAATGGAGAAATGAAAATGCTGCAAAAATAATAGCAAAAACAATTTTGAGTTTAAAAGATTATAAATCAGATAAATCTTGGATTCCTGCAATTGGAATTGGAGGAAAGCATTATTGTCCTAATTTTAATAAAATTCAATTAAACTCTAATTATGCAATTTCTCATATAATTCCTGGCTATTGTCTTCCTTTAAGCAAAAGCTTGTTATCTCAAGCAGAACATAAAACAATAGAACATGTTCAAGAAGTTTTAGTTGACTGGAAAGGTTGTGGAAATTCAGAACAAAGACAGAAAATTGGAGAGGTAATAGAAAAATCTGGGCTGAAATTTAAAAGAACAGAAAAAATTGAGAAATAATTAATTATTCTAATCCTCTCTTTGAGTTTAGGAAGGCAAGCCCAACCTAAACACTTTGCTTTTTAGTAATGTTACAATCTCAATATTTATATAAATCATATTCAAAATTTAAGAAATTAATTTCAAAGCTTAAGAAATCATCTTCAAATCTGGGAAAGATTTATACATTATTGATAAGTTTAAGAATAAAAATATATTTTAAGTATAAGCATATTATTTCTTAATCATCATCGCATCCTGAGGACAAATTTCAATACAACAAAAACATCTTATACATTTTTTAGGATTAACAATAGGATAAGGAGTCATTGTAATTGCTTTTGCAGGACAATGATTCATACACAAACCACATTTAATACATTTAGTTGTATCACAAACAATTGGTTTTTCAGTAAACATTTTTTTTAATACTTTTCTTGTTTTTGAAATTATTTGGCTTGAAGGAATTTTAAATTTAAATTTAGGAAGTTTTCCAATAACATTAACATTAAAGTCAGGATAAAGTTTCCTTTTAATTGCCTCATTTAAATATCCTATACTTTCTGGATTTATTCCAATCATCTTACAACAAGCAATATCTAAAGCAACTTCATTTCTTGAAGCAAGAATAATTTTGCTATCAAAAGCATCCCCTGATGTAGGTCCTTCTCCTTCCATTCCTATAACCCCATCCATAATACTTAATTGAGGATTAAAATTCTGATAAATATCTATTAAAACTTGTGAAAATCTATTTTCATCTCCTGCTTTCATATGAATTTTTTGTTTCATTCCCCCTAAAATAATTCCATAAAGATTTTTTATTGCTCCTGTAAATTTAGTTAAAGAATGTGTTTTTAATTTAGGCATATTAATAATTAAATCAGCATCTCTGAATGTTTTAGCTATTTTAAATCCTTTCAGAATTTTCCCTTTTTTATTTTTAATACTAACAACCTTGTCTTGTTCAAAAATTATAAGTTTACCATATTTTTTCGCAACTTTTTCAATCCCACTTGCTTTAAATGATGCTTCTGGATTTGTAAAAGGAGAATCTCCAATAAAAATTTCACATTTATTCTTTTTTAAAATTTTGCAAACTGCTTCTACAAGGGAAGGATTTGTTGTTGTTGCAATCTGTTTTTTAGGAAAAGCTCCAACAACATTTGGTTTTATTAAAACCTTTTTGCCTTTATATTTTGAAAAATCAAAATTAATCATTTCAAGAGATTTTTCAATTGCTTTATCAACATTTTTTTGTTGATAATTATCACATCTAACAACAGATACTTTTTCAACCTCTTTTGTGTTCACCATCTTTATTTTGTTAGTTTAGCATTATTAAAATCTTCTTTTGTTAATTGAACATATTTTGAAACAGATTTTAATAACTCATTGCTTCTTGAAAAAGAACTTTCTCTTCTCTTTGAATAATAGGTATATAGTATAGTTTCTATACCAAATTCTTTTAGTTTTTTTACAACAGGAACAAAGTCACTATCATTTGCTATTAAAATTATTTTTTTGACTTCTTTATGTTCTAATGGTATTGACATTAAATCAATAATCGCTAATGAATCAACTCCTTTTTGTCCATACATAAATTCTCCATCTATCTTTAATCTTTGACATCTTCCTTCTCTTATTAAAATAATTTTATTTTTAGATAATTTATTCTTAAATTGTTCATATCGGCTATGCTTCTCTAATTCTTCTTTTGTAGGAAAATTTGATTGAAATGGGGGAGCAGTGTAATAATATATATGCTCGCAATTGAGTTTTTGTTTTTCAGATAAATTTTTAGAAAAATCTATAAGATTATATGTTAAATATTTCCCAGCTCCGAAATATTTATTTAATTTGGATAAAAAACCAGCATCTATTAAGATAATTGTTTTATCCATTATATAATCCTCTTGCGATATTTACAGAAATATAATAAAAGCAATCATCCGGCAACCCTTGCGGATTACCGGGGTGTATGTTATTATTGCTAACATCCCAATATTTATAAGCTTTTCGTTCAACCTCTTTTATTTTATCTTGTTTTATACCCATCTTTTCCTCTATCATAAATAACTTTACCCTTTTTATTAATTTCCTCCTTTAACTTTTCAGGAAGAATATTAAATACTTGTAAATCTATTTTTTCAGATAATTTTGGAGACATTTCAATTCTGAATTTTATGGCTTCTTTAACATCTATTTTATCAAATAATATAGCAATATCAATATCTGAATCTAATCTTAATTGATTATCCATAAAACTTCCAAAGACAACTATTTTTTTAATTCTTTTAGCATAATTACTATTAGAGATTATTTCTTTAACTTCATTGATAAGAAAATTTATTTCCTGAGATTTTTTTAAATTAAACTCTTTTTTAAAATCAGATAAAGTAGAAATTATTTCAAATTTAGGCCTTATGTCTCTTGAAAGCCTAGTTTTTTCAGAAGCAGAAAGATTAACCCCTAAAATTTGTTTTTCAATTATCCTTAGTTCTGCTTTTCCAAATATCTTTCTCATTGCTTTTTCATGTCTTACAAGTTCAAGTAGTGTCATTTTAATATCCCACATATAACATTTTAAGTTATCACAATAGTGATAATAATTAACACAATAATGATATATTTAAATGTTGTGGTGAAAGGGCTTATAGAAACTAAACCCTTCTTTTTAGTAGATCTAACTACTATTAAGATACAACAAGATAGAAAAGTTTAAAAAGCCCTATAACTCTTAAATAATATGGAAATTAATATTGATATAAAACCAAGAGGAATTGCATCAGCTTACATAAATGCACCCTTTGATAAAGGAAAAGAAGCATTAGCTAAAGAAGGCTATAAAATTATTTCTCTAGAAGAAAATGCAAAATTAAGAATGCAAGAAGGAAAAGATTCCTATGTTTCTAGAAATGGAAATTGGGTTAAAGAAGGAGTTATTTATGTTCCAAATAAAGGAGTTTTCTTAACTAAAAATTCTCCAATTATGTTAAATGCTAAAGAAGCAACAGATTGTCATAGAAAAAATAAAGAATTTTATCTAACAGATGCTCAAGTTCAAGAATCTTTAGCAGATTCAGTTGAATTAAAAGCTAAAGATATCCCAACAAATAGGTTTGCAGATAATAAAATTACTATTTATGCTTTTGGAGATTCTGCAAAACAATATGGAGAATTCTTAAAAGAAGCAGGAATAAAAGAAATGCCTGTTTGGTTAGTAAATTTAGAAGACAAGCCATTTGCGAGACAAATGTGGTTCAGGTTTCTTGGCAACAGGTCTGGCCTTGACGACAACAGCAGGAATTTGGATTGCGGCAGGGTGCGTGGGGTATGCGAAGGTGCCGAAGGCACTGCAAAAAATTCTGAGGCATATACTCCTACTCAAATTTCTAAAGTTTTGAAAGCAAAAGGATTTTCTGGAATTGAAAATATCCTATTTGAAGGATTAAGGCTTTAAAATTGAAAATTTTAATAGTGCTCAGAAATTACACAAAATTTCTGACACAATAATTTATAATCTTAAATTCTATCTAATTTTGTCCTGACTATATTGAGAGTTAACCTCGAAATATAAGTTAGACTACATGTCAATTTACTAGCACATCATTTAAATTTATTTTAAGTCATAAAATACAAAAATTCCTTACGAGGAATTTTAGTGAAAAAACTCAAAAGAGTTTTTAAATTGGTAAATTGGCTATAAGTGCTCTGTGGTTCAGGAATCTTGACAACAGGTCTGACCTTAACGACAACAACAGGAATTTGAATTACAACAGGGTGCGTGGAATAGCCTTAATGTCAGGACTTTATTTAATATGGAGACTATTAATTTATATTCTGAAGTCTGTAATATTTCAAATCTTCTTCTTGCTTGGAGAGAAGCGAGAAAGCATAAAACTAAGAAATATTATGTTATTGAGTTTGAATCTAATTTAATTAAGAATTTACTTAAACTTTCAGAGGAATTAAAAAATCAAACTTACAAACCAGAACCATTAAAAACATTTATTTTACGAGACCCAAAAACTCGTAAAATTTCTAAATCTGCTTTCAGAGACAGGGTTGTTCATCATGCATTAGTAAGAATTATTGAATTAATGTTTGATAAAACATTTATTTATGATTCTTGTGCAAATAGAATTGGGAAGGGAAATTTATTTGCACTTAAAAGATTTGATTATTTTAAGAGAAAAGTTACATCTAATCTAAAGAAAGAAGCATTTTGCTTTAAAGCAGACATAAAACATTATTTTCAAGAAGTTAACCATGAAATTTTAATTGAAATTATTAGAAGAAAAATAAAAGATGAAAAGGTTATTTGGCTTATTGAACAAATACTTCAAAACAGCAATTCTTCTTCAAAGAGTTTGGAGAGAGAGAGAGAGAGAGACGAGCGAT